>JAISWE010000212.1 GCA_031271175.1 Bacteroidales bacterium
TTTTTCATGACAGATTGGTTTGCATCATGATTTTTTATACATTTGCAGGCATTATTGAATGTTTTGAAAATGACATCCGCATGGTTGACATCAATAGCCGATTGGTTGGAATCCAACCACTTACCACGCCTTTATAAGGCTATGTTTCATATTGTTATTTATTTAAATTTTATCATTCATGGAAGAACAGTTAAATGTGGAAACGCAACAGCCGTTGCAACCACAACCGCCACAACCGCCACAACCGCCGGTTCCGATACCTTTGCCCAATGCTACGGCATCGCTGGTACTGGGGATTTTATCTATCGTATCCTTTTGCTGTTACGGCATTATTGGTCTGATACTGGGCACTATCGGGCTGGTGCTGGGCTATAAGGCCGTTGAGTTGTACAACTCGTCGCCGGGCGTCTATTCGAAAGTTGCGTACCAGAATGCCCATGCGGGAAAGGTCTGCTCCATTATCGGCCTGTCGCTGAGCGTCATCTATGTGGTATTCTTGCTGACCGTTTTTTCTGAAATATTCAACATAATACGCGAGTTTTCTTCTTTATATCATAATTGAATGACGGCATTGAGAAAATGATTCAATGTACACTGATCAACAATGCCCGCTTTTCGCTGGAAGAACGGGAACGCCTTTCGACAACCGCCGGTATGGATGACTGTGAACCGCACGTATGGCTGAAAACCTGCAACCGGACGGAGCTGTATTGGGGCGAAGGCGCCATTCCCGAAGACATCATCCGCCATTTGTACCGTGTGGCAGCCGGTTTGGAATCGGGATTACCCGGTGAACGCGCCATACAGGGACAACTAAAAGCAGCTTACCTGGAAGCCTGCGGAAGATACAAACTGTCGCCCCCACTGCACAAACTTTTCCAAACAGCCATGCATACCGGCAAACGGGTACGCAGCGAAACACGCATTTCGGAAGGCGCCGTTTCCCACAGTCAGGTAACCGTAAGCATCCTAAAAAGGGAAAATATTGATTTGCAACAGAAAATTGTCGGTATCATCGGCGTCAACAAACTGACGGAAGACATCCTGAAATTTCTGACCGCCAAACAGGCGGTGAACGTGTTCCTTTCCAACCGGAATTTCGACAAGGCAAAACAGTTGGCTTCGCAATACAACGGCACGGCAGTGCATCTTGACGACAAACGGCAGATGCTCGCCCTGACGGACATCCTCATTTGCGCCACATCCGCCCCCCACCTCATGGTAAGGGAAGAGGACATCGCCGCCGGAAAAGAACTGCTGATTTTCGACCTTGCCTTTCCGCGCGATGTAGCCCCCGGACTGGGGAAACGAAAAGGCGTTCGACTCTATAACTTAGACGAGATAGAAAGCTTTGCCCGTAGCAACCTGTCGTTGCGCAATAGCGAAATAGGCAGGGCGGAACAAATTATTGAAGAAGAAATAGCCAAACTCTACGAATGGTACGCATTTTACTCACGAGTCAGGGTATAGCGCCGCACCAACCGCGGCACCTCGTCCTGTCGTCCACCGGAAGATTTCCTGTTTCGGCAAATTTTTAAGATGCCTGGGCTTTATTTTCGGCGGTAGCCGCTTCGGCGGCAACGGCGGCTCTCGTGCTGCGCACAGCAACGATACGGGTTTCTTTGGGAGAAACGATTTCGAAATTTTTCGCTGTTATTTCGCCGGCACGGATGGTTTTGCCGATGCCAAGTTCCGTCACATTTATCTCTATTTCATTGGGAATATCCTTGTAAAGGCCTTTTACGGCGATCCGCCTGTTCTCAAGTACCAATTTTCCTCCTTCGCGAACACCTATAGACGAACCGGTAATCTTTACCGGAATTTTTACGACCACCGGCTTATCGGCTGATATTTCGTAAAAATCGGCATGAAGTAATTTGTCGGTCACCGGATGAAATTGCGTTTCCTTCATCAAAGCTTGGTGCTTCTCCCCTTCAATATCCAGATTAACTACAAACACTGCCGGCGTATAGATTAATCCGCGAAAATCACTTTCGGAAACACTAATATGGATGTTTTCCTTACCTCCGTACAACACACACGGCACGATGTCCTGTTCGCGTATTTTTTTCGACGATTTCTTTCCCGTTTCCTTACGTAAAGCGGCTTTCAATTCAAATGATTCCATTTTTCGATAAATTTTTTGAGGCGGCAAAGTTAATAAAATATCCTTAAATCCAATCCATTTTTCTCCCAAAATATATTTTTTTACTTAAAATTTTCTTACATGTGATGATTATTTCGATAATAATGATTAATTTTGGCGCGAAAAAAATATGGCAAGGATAAAATATAAATATAATCAGGAATTACTGAGTTTCGATAAAGTAAACATCGGTTGGAGGAATGGTTTGAAGCGGGTGATGTTGTTCATGTTCGTTTCGATCATGCTGGGTATTATCTATTTTGTTGTTTTATCTTCGTTTTTCACTACTCCCAAGCAATTGAGGCTGTCGCAGGAATTAGACCGCATGATTTTCAATTACCGGATTCTCAGCCAGCAGGTGGATCAGATGACGAAAACGCTGAACGGGATGGAGCAGCGGGACGATAACATATACCGGACGGTGTACGAGTTGAATCCTGTCCCCCAGTCTATTCGCCGGGCGGGGTTTGGCGGTGTGAACCGTTACGATGTGTTCAACGGATACGAACATTCGGAATTGATGATTCAGGTCAATCAGAAAATCGACAAACTCACCAAGCAAATGTACATCCAGTCCAAATCCTACGACGAACTCATCGAAAGCGCCCGGAATCAAGAACAAATGCTGGCCTCACGTCCTGCTATTCAGCCGATTGACAATAAAGACCTTACCCGAACCGCATCCGGCTTCGGTTGGAGGATTCATCCCATATACAAAGATTTGCGCTTTCACAATGGCATGGACTTTACGGCTCCCACCGGAACGGATATCTACGTGACGGGCGATGGCACGGTAACACAGGTAGGTTACTCGGGCGGTTTCGGCAACCGTATAATAGTGGAGCATGGATTTGGATACAAGACCATTTATGCCCACCTGAGCAAATTCGCCGTCAGGCCGGGCGATGTCGTCAAACGGGGGCAAGTAATCGGTTTCGTAGGTAATACGGGAGATTCCACAGCGCCTCACCTTCACTATGAAGTGCATAAAAACGGCACGGTAGTAAATCCGATGTATTATTACAATGATGATCTTTCTCCGGAAGAATTTGCCTTGATGGTGGAATTGTCCAATGCCGGAGAAGTGTACGAATCAAAAAGGTAACCATGCCCTACAGAAGGATTCCCAATACGGATGCCGCCCGGCTGAAAGCCCTGAACCGGGCATTTGCAAAAGGAAAAGAACTGCCGCCGTTCAAACTGGCTTTTTCCCAGGTAAGTTTTAACCGGATTCAAAGTTTCCTGACCACCTTCGAATCGACCGTTCGTTTGTACCGGAACACCTGTTCCACCACCATTCTTAAAAACAAGGAATATCCCGTCCATTTCAAAAAAGCCAAATTGTACATCTCGCATTTTATACAAGTGATGAACATGACCATAGCGCGGGGAGAAATGTCCCCAGCCGTCCGTGCATTTTATGGGATAGCCGAAAACAACAACAAAGTGCCTGCCATGCACAACGAAACAGACCTCATCAAATGGGGCGGACGGGTAATTGCCGGTGAAACGGAAAGGATACGGAAAGGGATGAGTCCCATCACCAACCCTACCATAGCCGTAGTAAAAGTTCGCTACGAACAGTTTCTTGAAGCCTACCGCGCAAAGGAAATTAGCAAAAAAAGCAATGTAAGGATTCAGAATGACGTCGCCGTACTGCGCGAACAAGCCGACAACATTATCTTAAACATCTGGAACGAAGTGGAAGCCTACTTTTCGAATATGGAAGAAGACGAAATGCGCCGTAACTGTATGGAATACGGAGTGACATACGTGTATCGCAAAGGAGAACGGCAAGATCAAAAGTAAAAACAAAAGGTTTGGCTACACATGATGCAACCAAACCTCGTTCCATAACCAAACCTCATTGATTACTATTATGACGCGAAAAACAGAAAACGTTGCGCCATTTTTCAATATTTTTTTTGAGCGCATTGATCTTCGATAAGCGCCTCGCAAAAGAAAATACCGTTTACCTGTTTATATTCAGCAATTTGTCCAAATCCGTAAAAAGTTGTTTTCTCAAGTTCAGTGTTTCATGCCGTTTTCTTCGTTTCAACAAACAGCGAAAACGCCACTGTCTTGCCAAACGTTGTCCCGCGCGACAGTACGCAATGGCAAATATGCTTGTAAGCGGGATGAACGGCAGGCAGGCCAAAGCGATAAGCCAGTAACCCGTTAGCGTGTACATGAGGCAAAAGACAAGCAGACAGGTGAAAGGAAGCGTAATCAGTGCACTCGCGGCAAAATGAATGGTGCCGTGCAACATGCGATCTTTTATTTTCCGGTTGATAAGCGGCGGAAAGGCAAATATGAGCGTGTTGATCAACAGCGCTATGATGTACGGCAGGAAGAGCGCCGCCAGCGCCGCAGCGGTAAAGATGCTTTTTCCCGCCGACGATGAACCGTCTTCGTCGCGGAGATGCAATTGCCGGTATTGCTCGTCCAGAAGGTTGGCCTTTTCGTAAATTGCTTTTACGGCGTCGGGGTGAGTTTCGGCGGCTGCCGCCAATTGCGCCGTCAGTTGCCTGTCTGCCGTCAGTTTCTCCGACAAGCGGCCGGGCCGGTAATGATGGGCTTCGGCATAGCCGATCCCGTAGGTGTTGCGGATATGGTCAATTGCCCGGTAATGATCCGTATCAGTGATGTTGAGCATTATGTCGTTAATCTGCTGTCTGACAATTTGATTGACTTGCCGTTGCGCCGTCCACGGCTTTTCCTGATAAAGCTGATAATAGGGCGATAGCGGTATCGGCGTTCCAAAACGAACAAGCATTTGCCGCCTTGCACCGTAATAGTCGGAATAGTGGTTACAGGCCGGCAGGATGTACATTTCCTTTTCAAATCCGCTTCTTTCCGCAGCGCCGAAGAGCATTCGCAGATATGCCAGCGAAAACTTTCCCAACCATCGGATGTCCTGATGTCCCGCTTCGGGAAAAAGAATGATTGTCCCGTCTTTCAGCAATTCGTTTTCTATTTCCTCAAATGTGCTGCTATTCTCCGCCAGCGATGCCGCGCCTTCATACTGTATCCGGTAAGCAGGCAGCAGGCCTGTCCAGCGCGTAATCCTTTTCAGGCCGGACATGTTGAACACATCGCCTCTTACCACGCACCTGATTTTTCTTGCCTTTCTGTTACGGATAGCCATCAGCAGCGCCAGCGGATCAAAAACGCCATTCTGATGGTTAGATACGACCATCAAAGGAGAATGTGCCGGAATATTCTGTCTGTCAATGTATTCTATTTTTTTGAAATACCAATATTCGAATAAAAAACGAATGTAACTTTTGAAAAATCTGTACCCTGTACTTTCTTCCATGTCTATTTCAATTTTATGACAAATATAAGAAAACTCGTTTATGTTTACGGTAATTTTTGTCCGGTATCAAAAATATTTCATGATTTTGCCGGCTGCAAGTGCCTTAAAAAGGCGAAAGATGGATACGGAAGGATGAAAGGAAAGTCTTTATAACTCAGGGCATGGTCGCCTGTAAACGGACGGCCACAGGCTTTACATCAATCATTTTGCTTCTTCGCTCTTTTTTGCCGCTTTCCTTTCCGTTTGTACTTTGGCCATCGGGACAACGGAGCGCTATGGTTAGCGCCATCTTACAAAGATACTCATTTTTCTTCTGATTACCTAATTTTTATAGCAGCATACCATCCTTTTTACACCACCACCCATTTATCTTCGATGAGCGCTTCGCCGGTCGGATGGTCGCGGGTGTGTTTCACTGCGGTACGGAAAATAACAGCTCAATTTTTTTTTATTATCGAAATAATCCGTAATTTTGTCGAGCAGATAAAAATGATACACCTACATGGTTTAAAGAGGATTTTTACTTTACTCTAATAATGAACGTCAAAACTTGTTCAGACAAAGAATTGGTTGTATTACTGTCCGGCGGTTCCGGCGGTGCATTCGAAGAATTGTATGCGCGGTACAAAACGAGGTTGCTGTATTTCTGTAACCGGTTTATGAAAAATAAATCCGAGTCGGAAGATATTCTTCAGGATATTTTCATACAAATATGGGAAACACGGGATTCCCTGAATCCGGATTTGTCTTTTGCCGCATACTTGCATACTTTAGCCCGTAACAGGATATTGAATCTGTTCCGTCAACGGGATATTCATGAGCGATTTGCTCGGGCAACACGCATGAACTGTCCGGAAGAAGACCATCAAACCGAAACTGAGATTATCGACAGGGATTATGCCGAACTGATGAAAAAGGCGCTGGAAACGCTGTCACCCAGACAAAAAGAAATATTCCTGCTCAGCCGGAGGCAGGAACTGACTTATAAGGAAATATCAAAAATGCTGAACATTTCTGTCTTTACCGTGCAGGAATACGCCTCCATTGCCTTGCTGAAAATCAAAAAATACCTGACACAGTATGGTGATATTTATTTCAAGCTTGTTCTGACAGCGGCGCTTTTAATGACGTAGCGAAAGGCGGATTTTTTTTAGCATTGCACAGGCTGACTATGAATGACTTTTGGGGCTGCTTCAACATATTTTTTACTCTTCCCCCCCAGATGCTCCCCCACGAAAGTGTATTAAAGACAATAGTAATTAAATCTCAATGAAAGAATCAAATCATTCATCCGGAACACGGACAGAGGCATTGCAAAATGCCTGGCGCCGGTTTCTGAACAACACCTATACAGACGACGATCTGTCGTTCATCCTCGATTCGTTGGAGGAGGACGACAATCTTCGCGCGTTTTATCTGGTATCGGACGAAACATGGCAGGCTGCATGGGCTGCCGGATTGCTGGATACGGAACCCGACAGGGAAGCATTCCGGCGACAGGCTGCCGATATGCTTACTTCACGTATCGGAATGCGGAAAAACAGACGACTCGGGCTTCCCCTGCCTCCCCCTGCACGACGCAGAACAGGCCGCACGGTTTGGCTGGCGGCAGCGTGTGCGGCATTCGCCCTGCTGGCGGCTTCCGTTTTCCTGTTGCCGGAAAATCCTTTCCAGCCGCAGGAGGTAACCGCGGCACACATGATAGAGGTAACGACGGAAAGAGGAGAAATCAAAACCATCTACCTTCCAGACAGTTCCAAAGTGTCGCTCAATGCCGGCAGCTCCATCAGGTATCCGGCGACTTTTGAAGTCGGGATACGGCAGGTAGAACTGAAGGGAGAAGCTTTGTTTGAGGTGAAGGCAAACCCTGCACAACCCTTTTCGGTAAACGCCGGAAAGGCGTCGATACAGGTGCTGGGAACAGTGTTTGACGTCAGCACATACGATGAAGACCACTTGCTGCTGGTATCTGTCGTATCGGGAAAAGTAGCGGTAAATATCAGCGGAACACAGACTTTTCTCAACAAAAATGAACAAATAAGGTATAACAAAATGACGGGAGTAGCGGAAACGTCAGCGGTGGAAACTGAAAAATATTGCCTGTGGACGGCAAAAACACTGTATTTCAATCGTACTCCCGTTCATGAAGTAGTGAACATGTTGCACCGCCAATATCCCCAGTGGGACATTGAGCTTGCCGAAGGAAACTACACCAGTCTGATATCCGGAACGCACGACAATAAACGCATAGAAGCCGTGCTGACCTCCATTGCCTATTCAACAGGACTCAAATGGAAAAAAGAAAATAACAGATTTATTTTATATCCATGAACAAAAATTGCAAATATTATTTTAACAGTTATCCTATTTCTATCAATATCATCATGTTTTTAAAACGACTTTTTATGAAATCTACGCTTTTTATTGTTTTGGGCTGTGTAGCTATCAGCATGGCAACAGCCGGTAATGTGTCATCGCAGGAAAAAGATGAAAGCACCGTCAGCCTTTCGGTCACTGACGTTTCCGTGACGAAGGTATTTGAAGAACTCAACCGACAAACGGGATACGATTTCTTCTACGACGAATCGCGCATATCGCGGTTAAAGGTCACTTTCAGGGTAAAGGGCGCCACACTGCAACAGGTGCTGGACAGAATCACCTCCCAGACAGGCCTTAAGTTCGGAAAAGTGGACAATACTTATACGGTGATCCCTACGACGGAAAATCCCGTTTTGTCGTCGAAAAGCCAGCAGGGCTTTCAAGTAACGGGAATAGTAACGGACAACAAAAACGAATCGATGCCGGGAGTGAACGTCACGGTGAAGGGTACGATGACAGGGGTAGCGATGTTACATGTTTCACAGTATGACGTAACGTTTTAACTATTAACTATATATAACTTTTTGATCATTTTAAAA
>JAISWE010000131.1 GCA_031271175.1 Bacteroidales bacterium
GTGCGGCACGAGGCAATAAAACGGGCGGCGTTATCCACACGGAGTTTCCTTGTCGAACTGTCGCACTTAGTGACTATGGACAGGGAAAACCTTGCGAAAGAAGAGAAAAATTACCGGGGTGACAAAAACGACTGGCCAAGGTTAGCCGGCGGTAAAGCGGAAATTGTCGAAGGAATAGGCATGCATCCCGGCGACAAAGGCATGAGCAACATTGCGCAACAAATCTTCACGGTGATCAATGCCTTTTATAAAAATAAGCATAAATGAATTTAAATGCAATACAAACAAATTATACATCATGAACAGGTTTTTTAGTCTCTTTTTTGTCTTTATTGTGGGATGCTATGTGGAAGGAGCTTCTCAGCAGATTGTTTCCCTGAATGGAGAATGGGAGCTTACTTATTGGGAACAGGGGGAAGCGCCTGTTAGAGAGCCGGATAAGATAGGGCAGGTGAAAACAAACCAAATAAAGGCGCACGTGCCCGGTAATGTGGAACTGGATTTACTGGCGGCGGGGCTGATTAAAGACCCGATGATCGGGAATAATGTCTATGATTTACGTCCATACGAGGGATATCAGTGGTGTTACAGCAAACGTTTTGCCTCACCATCTGTCACTGACGGGCAGAGAATTGTCCTGTTTTTTGGCGGAATTGACTGTTTGGCCGACATTTGGCTGAACGGGGTGAAGATTGGCGCGGTCGATAATATGTTTGTCGAGCATACGTTCGACGTCACCTCACGTTTGACAGCCGACGGCGAGAATCTTTTGCAGGTCATTATCCGTTCGGCGGTCAGTGAAGGGATGGAATACTTGTTGGGCGTTTTCAGTTTCGGAGGAGCGCCGGAGTCTGAGTCGATCAATATCCGCAAGGCGCCTCATTCGTATGGGTGGGATATTATGCCCCGCTTGGTCAGCGCCGGATTGTGGAGAGGCGTCGAATTGCGCGTATTAAACCATGCGTATATAACCGATGTGTTCTGGATGACGACGCAGATAGACACTGCCGCGCGAACGGCTTCCGGTCATGTGGACGTGCAGGTGAAAATGCCCTTTAACTGCCTGGATAAACTCAATGTGGCCGTATCGCTCTCATATAAGGGGAAAAAGGTATATCAGATAAAGGGGACGATGCTCTCGCATGCCTCTCCTATTCCTTTTGCAGTGACGAAAGACGCGGAACTTTGGTGGCCGAGGGGATACGGCGAACCATCGCTTTACGATGCCGAAGTGCAATTAGTGGATGAGAACGGGAAGGTGTTATCGGTGGATAAACGCAGGATAGGACTGCGCACGGTGGAATTAGACAGGAGTGAATTGAACGATGCCAACGGACGTTTTTGTTTCATTGTCAATGGTGAAAAGATATTTGTGAGAGGCACGAACTGGGTGCCTTTAGACGGCTTCCACAGCCGCGATGCGTCATGGGTGAAGAGTACGCTCGACATGGTGACGGATTTGAATTGCAACATGGTGCGCTGCTGGGGAGGTAATGTGTATGAAGACCACGACTTCTTTGACATTTGCGATGAGCGGGGGATGCTGGTTTGGCAAGACTTTGCGATGGCTTGTATTTTCTACCCTCAAAACGATGTGTTCGCCCGGCAGATAGAGCAGGAAGTACGCGCGGTTGTATTGAAACTGCGCAATCATCCGTCTATCGCCCTCTGGTCGGGTAATAACGAAGACGACCAATCTTTCTACTGGTCATTAAAGAATTTCAATCTTAACCCAAACCGTGACCGTATCAGCCGGATGGTTATTCCGCACGTGCTTTTTGAATTTGACCCTACCCGCCCTTATCTGCCGAGTTCACCTTACTACAGCCAACAAGTGTACGAACGGGGAGGCAACGACGACGATTTGCCCGAAAATCATTTATGGGGACCCAGGGGCTATTACAAAGCGCCCTTCTACACCACGGCAAAGGCACGCTTTGTGAGTGAAATAGGTTACCACGGCTGCCCCAACAAGGAATCGCTGGAGAAGATGTTCTCGAAAAAAGCCGTATATCCTTGGGTGAATGGTTTCGAGTGGAACGACGAATGGCTTACCAAAGCCGTCCGAACCATGCCTGCTTCCGGTAAATTTGCGGGGAGAAACGATTTGATGCTGAATCAGGTTAAGTTGCTTTTTGGCGACGTCCCAACCGACTTGAACGCCTTCATTGAACGGTCACAGGCGGTACAGGCCGAAGCCATGAAGTACTTCGTCGAAAAATGGAGAGGCGACAAGTTCTCCCGCACCGGCATTATCTGGTGGAACGTCCGTGACGGATGGCCGATCCTGTCCGATGCCGTTGTCGATTACTACAATTCAAAGAAGCTGGCGTACCATTTCCTCAAGCAGGTGCAGTACAACGAATGTGTCTTCCTGAACGACCCCGTGAACGGCTCTTACCCATTAGTTGTGGCAAACGATACACGGAAGCCGGCGAAAGGAAACGTTACGGTCACAGACATGGCATCAGGAAAAGAACTCTACAAAGGCTCATTCGAGGTGAACGCTAACGACCGGCTGCTGATCGCCTCCATCCCTCAACAAAATGGACAGGGCATGCTCTATATCCAATACGAAATGAACGGCGAACGGCGACTGAACCATTATCTATATGGTGATCCGCCTTTCTCTTTTGAAAATTATAAACGGTTGTTGCAAAAGACGAAGATATATCAATGATTTCAATAGAAAAGTGAAGAGGTGCTGTATTTGGGGGCGTTCATCATCCGGGCGTCATCCGCGTTAAGGACAATCAGACGGTTTATATCGCGGGCGGTGGGGCATGGCATCATCACAAATGATTTTTGAGGTTGGAATAACGAGACGGTCGATAAAAATAATTTTAACTTTTAAAACTAAATTTTATGTATCAGTTTTTTTGTAAAAACCATTCTAACAGCTGCTTGTGTATGCTGATGATTTGCGGAATCAGTTGATGCCGTTCGTCGTTGTAGATAATGAAGTCTGCGAGTGCTGTTTTTTTCTCTTCCGGCCACTGATGGGTCATGCGGGCTTTCACGGTGGCGGCAGGGACGGCATCGCGCCGGCAAACTCTTTCCACACGCATGTCCTCCGGAGCGGTAACTAATATTACCTTGTCAAATCGCGACGATATGCCGCTTTCAAACAGGATAGCCGTTTCTTCCAGCACATAAGGCGCCGACTGCTCTTCAAGCCAGCTTTCAAAGTCACGTGCCACAGCAGGATGCACCCAGCCGTTCACCATCTGCAACCGCTTTTCGTCGTTGAAGATAAGGGCTGACAGTTGTTTTCTGTTCAACCTTCCTTCCTGATAGATATCCGTTCCGAAATGTTCTTGCAGCAATGCTTTCAAATGCCGGTCGGTATTCATCAGTTCCTTGGCGCGGGTGTCGGCGTAATACACCGGAGCACCCAGTGTCTCAAAGACCGTACATGCAGTGGTCTTGCCGCTCCCTATTCCACCGGTGATGCCGATTGTAAGCATTATTTTTCTACGATGAAATCGACATTTTTCGGATGAAACCGGATATCCTGCACATAATGGGGGGATTTCGAAATCATCACTTTGGCTTTGGCCTCTTTCGAACGGATCACCGTTTCATAGTCAACTGTCGCCCGGAACATCTGGGAGTGCAACTTGTCGAACCGGCTGACGGGTATCAGGCAGTTGATGGTGATGCTTCCCGGAAAGGTCTTCATCACAAGCCCTTTCGGAAGGTTGACGGTTTCTATCCCCACGGTCACGGAGGCTTCCGTCATTCTCTCTACCGGCAAAACAATGCTGACTTCTTTTACCTGATAGCTGATTTTTTCAATCGGTTGCAATTCGATTTTAGTTTTCAAACTGTCTTTTAGTCCTTTAAAAGTTTTATGGACGGAAGAGACAAAACGAAGCGTGTCTATTAAGCTTCGAGGGCCTGAAACCATGATGCGCTCAGGATCGACCTGCACGCTGTCCAAAGCGGAAAATTCTTTCTCGTACCGGAAATGCGCCCGGATTTTCACGGGAACTGTTTTTTTGACCATCTCGCTGAACACAAATTTCAGTGTGTCAGGCCAAATACGCAACAAGTTGATGTCGGTTCCCAATTGCTCCGACACATTTTTCATGACAGTGGATGTAGGAGTGTAATATTCACCGTTTTTTCCGTACTTGAGCAAATGATAGTCGGCATTGATGGCAATGGATCGGAAAACAAGGCCTATGCGATATTTCAGCAGGGTGAAACCTTGTGCTTCTACGGTAAAGGTGAGGTTATTGTCCGGCGCTTTCACTAAAATCTTGTCTTTAGGCAAATTCACAAATTGAGCATTGAACTTCAAATCTGTGGTATAGGTCTTATTCAGTGCATTCAGATACCAAATCACGATGGCTATCAACAAAAAGAGAAGATAGACCAGCATTTCACGCTTGAAATTGCCTTTTTTACCAAAAACGGACATTAAAAAACGAACCATACATCATCGAATAAGCAATTCTTTTCGGCAAAGGTACATGAACGCGACAAGATTTCCAAACGCACGGATTGAAAATCGGTTTTTGCCTCAATTGAGGGGCCAAATCTTTTTTTGAGGTGCTTTTCTCGACTGAGCAAAACCTGACACTGTCAAAGTCCCGCAGGGACAACACTTTATTAACCGTATGCTTTAGCTTGCGGACGAGCAATCACAGCAGCCCACAGATTTGCACAGATTAATACAGATTGCACAGAATCGTATGCTTTAGCTTACGGACGAGCAATCACATCAGCGAAAAGTCCCGCAGGGACAATACTTTATTAACCGTATGCTTTAGCTTACGGACAAGCAATCACGGGCACTGTCTATCACGCAAAGTCCCGCAGGGACAACACTTTATTAACCGTATGCTTTAGCTTACGGACGAGCAATCACATCAGCGAAAAGTCCCGCAGGGACGATACTTTATTAACCGTTTAAAAATCTCTGCCGTCCCCGTATTTTATGTTCCGAATCCGCATACCACGAGTTGGCCGGTCGCGAATGTTGAACACTCCGGGTATTGCTTGCCAGCGTTCGGTTTCGCGCAAGCTCGTATGAACAGTCCTATCTTTTTTTTCATTTTTTTTTCATTTTTTTCGAAAATATTTGCAAAATGAATTTTTATGTTGTATGTTTGCGCCGTCTTATTTTTTCATCAATTGAAATTTATTCAGGATGGCAGTTACATTTTATCGGACAACATGCGGAAAAGGAGAAATCCCTCCCTTTCATCGCCTTTCGGAAAGGCCTGCAACAGGAGGTGAGGTAATAACGCCCGTCTCCAAAGGCACCCTGATGGTGGTAGCGATGTTACATGTTTCACAGTATGACGTAACGTTTTAACTATTAACTATATATAACTTTTTGATCATTTTAAAAAAAAATCTCG
>JAISWE010000046.1 GCA_031271175.1 Bacteroidales bacterium
TTACTTTCGACATGTCGGGGAAGGTGCTCTATTACGCCGGACGATGGGAAAACACCCGCGGCGAAAAAGGTAACTTCACCCATATTTACAGCATTACCATCCCGTAAACGGCAGAAAGAACGGTTAATTTTGCCACGAATGCACGAATAAATATTAGGTTTATTCGTGTATTCGTGGCAAGTAATTAACCGGCGGCAGTCCCTCTAAAGAGACGGCGGTGCGCTCTGCTTCGTTTCGTAAAAATGCATCTCGCGGATGTAGCGATACACCTTCTCGGGCATGAAAAGGACGGAATGTCGGCGGTAACGACTAAGTCCCGCAGGGACGATACTTTATTAACCGTATGCTTTAGCTTACGGACAAGCAATCGCAGACACTGTCAAAGTCCCGCAGGGACGACACTTTATTAACCGTTCATATTTGCCTAATCGGGAAAAGCACACCGTCTTTCGGACACCTCCACAGGCGGGGAACGCAGGACAGCCTGACATTGATCGGTGCGTAACATGAGTGATTGAAATCGTTTTGTGTTTATAATTTGTGTGATATATTAGCACCTCAAAAAACGATTTAGCCAAGGAATAGAGATTTTCGCAAAAAAGCATTATATTTGTACATTAAAATAAATGTCTAAATGAAACAGTTAAATTATCGAATCATCGGCAGTATGGCGTTGTTGCTGTGGATGAGCGTGGCGACTTACGGCCAATCGTTGACCATTACACCCGAACGCACGTTGGCGTACCGCACCTTTGAGAACGGGGACAGAATCCCCGACTATTCGTATTGCGGGTACGAGGCTTCAGACAAGCCCATTCCCCATGTTCCGGCAAAAGTAACGGTTGCCTGCCGCGAAGGCGATGCCACTGCCCGTATCCAGCGTGCCATTGATTACGTCGGATCACTGCCTGCGGATGCCGACGGCTTTCGGGGAGCAGTGCAATTGCAAAAGGGAGTGTACCGCATTGACGGCAGTTTGCTGATCAACGTCTCGGGTGTAGTATTGAGAGGAAGCGGTTACGGGAAAGACGGCACCGTACTGCTGGGCACAGGCGCCGACCGCGCCACCCTCATCAGGATAGCAGGACGCAACAACCGGAAAGCGGAGGACAGTATTCCCGTCGCCGGTCGGTACGTACCGTTGAATGCCTCCGTCATTCCCCTGCAGGAAGGACATCCGTTGAAAACGGGCGATAAAATTGTCATCACCCGCCCGTCCACAGATGAATGGCTGAAATACATCGGTGCAGACAAAATCGGCATTTATGTGGATTACCAACTCACCCACTGGATGCCCGGCGATTTCGATCTTCGCTGGGAACGCACCGTAACGGCGACGTCTCCGACTTCCGTAACCATCGACGCACCCCTGACCAACTCGTTGGACGCGGCATACGGTATGGGCTATATCAGCCGCTACCGGTGGGAAGGTCGCATCCGTCAGGTAGGCGTTGAAAACTTGCGTTGCGTGTCCGAATATGATGCCGCCAACAGCAAAGACGAAAATCATCGCTGGATGGCTATTACCGTAGAAAATGCCGAAGACGGATGGGTGCGCCGCGTCACGGGGGAACATTTCGTGAGCAGCATCGTGGCAATATGGGAAACTGCCCGGCGTTTCACCGTCGAGGATTGCAAATGCCTCCAACCGGTAGGCGAAATAGGCGGATATCGCAGATATGCCTTCCAAACACTGGGACAGCAAACGCTTTTCCAGCGCTGTTACGCCGAATACGGTTATCATGACTTTTCGACAGGCTTCACCGCTGCCGGTCCCAACGCTTTTGTACAGTGCTATTCCTACCATCCGTACGAATTTAGCGGAACGCTTGGCGGATGGTCGTGCGGCACGCTTTTTGACCGCGTTACGGTGGACGGCGCTCCCTTGAAAATCACCTATCGCGATGTGGACGGACAGGGTGGCGGCTGGAGCGGCGCTAATTCCCTCTGCTGGGAATGTCGCGTCCCGCAACTGCATCTGATGACGCCTCCCGGAGCGTACAACTGGGCATTCGGCACATGGGGACAAGGCTACGGCAACGGTTCGCATGAAATGCCACGACTGTTTCTGAAACCCGCAAGTTTTTATTATGCACAGTGGGAAGCCAGAACCGGTAAAAAATCTCCGGAAACAGCCAATATTCTCTCATTGAACGACATTCCGCTCGAAAAAACCGACCCGCCCTATACCGCATTGATGAGCAAACGATCGGAAAAACCGGAACTCATTATGGAGCAGTGGATAGATACCGTCACGGCACGCTATCCGTTGGCGCTTGCCGGATTGGAAACACCTGAAATAGACGCCGTGAAATGGGTCGATAAAAATGTGAAAGCGCCGTCGATGGACATGTTGCAGCCCGTCACCATTGATGGCGGCAGAATTGTCCTGAAAGGAAAACCTTTGACAGGACGCGTGCAACGTACCGCACTGTGGCGCGGCAACACCCGCCCCGACGGGATACGTACCGCCGGCGTACATCTGTCCCGCTTTGTGCCCGGACGTATAGGCAACGGACTGACAGACGATCTGGATTCCGTGGCGGAATACCTGAACAGACGCAATGTGGTCGCGCTGAATCATTTTCCCGCCCTGTGGTACGAACGCCGGCGGGATGACCACGGGCGTTCGCGACGGGTAAACGCCGACGTGTGGGCGCCGTTTTACGAACAACCGTTCAGCCGCAGCGGTGAAGGAGAGGCTTTCGACCGCTTGAGCAAATACGACTTGAACCGTTTCAACACATGGTATTGGATGCGTTTGAAACAGTTCGCCGATATAGCCGACAAAAAAGGCATCCTGTTTATTCAAGACCATTATCTGCAACACAACATCATCGAAGAAGGAGCCCACTGGGCTGACTATCCTTGGCGGACAGCCAACAATATCAACGGATTGAAATTTCCCGAAAATACATATTATGCCGGTGATAAGCGGGTGTTCATGGCAGATCAGTTCTATGACCTGACCGACGGGCAACTGGTGCAATACCATCGCCAAAACATCCGGAAACATCTGGACGAACTCAGCGGGAATACCAACGTGGTGCATCATCTGGGCGCGGAATTTACGGGACCGGCACACTTTGTAAAGTTTTGGCTGAGCGTGATTGGAGAATGGGAAAAGGAGCACGGGCGGGACGTCAAAGTGATGCTGTCGGCTACCAAAGACGTTGCCGATGCGGTGCTGGAGGACGCCCGTTACAGACCTCTGGCGGACATTATAGAAATACAGCAGTGGCATTATCGTACGGACGGTTCCCTTTACGCGCCGGAAGGCGGTGTGAGCCTTACTTTTCGGCAGTATGTACGTATCATAGACTCCGGCATCGACGATCTTGACGGCGTTTATCGCGCCGTCAACGAATACAAAAGCAAGTATCCCGAAAAAGCGATAGTGTACAACTTCATGAGAACACCCGCAAAAGCATGGGTCATCTACCTTGCCGGCGGCTCTCTGTGCGATTTGCCTGCCGTTGCCGACATTCGTTTCTACCGCGACGCCGCACAGATGTCGCCGATGGAAACCGTAACGGTGCAGGGAAAGCATTGGGGAATGGGTAAACCGTCCGTGGGTTATGTGGTGTATGCCGCAAGCGGCAAAGTGACGCTTGACCTCGCCACCGACAAAACCGCTTACACCGTGCGCTGGATGAACGCTAAAGGAGAATTTACCGGAAAGAACGTGAAAATATCCGGCGGAAAATCCGTTACATTGGACAATCCTGTGGAGGGTAACGCTGCCGTGGTATGGCTGTCGGCGAAATAAAGCCACAACATCACGGCCGGTTATTCAGTGCAACGCGGACAATGACTTCAGGTCGATTTTGCCCTCGTAGATTGCTTTTCCGATAATTACGGCAGGGACGCCGGCTTCTTCCAGTGCAAAAATATCTGCGGCGCTCCCCACGCCTCCGCTGGCAATGAGATACAAATCCGGAAACTGTTCCAGCAGCAAGCGGTACAGTTCTACAGAGGGTCCTTGCATCATGCCGTCGCGGCTGACGTCCGTGCAAATAACCCGGACGACGCCTTTTTCGCGATAGCCGCCGATGAACGGGACAAGTTCTGCAGATGCCGTTTCCGTCCATCCGTTTACCGCAATCCTTCCGTCTTTGACGTCGGCGCCCAGAATGATTTTTCCCGCCCCGTAGACGGTAATCCATCGTTCAAAGGCGGCGGCGTTCTTCACGGCAATGCTTCCTCCGGTAATCATGGAGGCGCCGTTTTCAAAGGCGATACGTAAATCATCATCCGATTTCAATCCGCCGCCGAAATCAATCACCAGCGAAGTGTGTACGGCAATGTTGTACAGTGTTTTGTGGTTCACAATGTGTTGCGCTTTTGCCCCGTCTAAATCCACCAGATGCAGACGGCGTATGCCAAATCCCTCAAAAGTCTTGGCAACTTCCAACGGGTCTTCGTTGTATATCACTTTTTGCGCATAATCTCCCTGTGTAAGCCGCACGCATTTGCCGTCTATCAAATCTATGGCAGGGATGATCTCTATCATGGCGTTAATTCCGATGGTTGATTTTCGACAGTTCGGAAATGAGGTCATCAATGGACAACACCGTATTGTCATCTTTATTTTTTATGGGGTCTATCCATTCGCCGTTCAACGAATGACTGACAGCGGTTTCCTGGGTTGTTTCCGCTTCCGGCGTCATTTGCCCCGAGAACGGCAGCGAGATGAAAAAGCGGGTTCCCAGACCTTCTGAGCTTTCAAAACCGACAGTGCCTTTCAGATAGTGCTCGCCCAGCAATTTCATGCTGTATGTGCCCAATCCTTTTGCTTTTTCCTTGGTGGTAAATGCGCGTTCAAAAATGTGTTGCTGTACTTTTTCGGGTATCACGCTTTCGTTGAACACATAAAAGGTGAGCGTGGAGGTGTTCCTTTCGTAGCCGATGTGTATAGTGCCTTGCAGAGGAGTGGCTTCCAATGCATTTTTCATCATGTTTCTCAAAATTTGCTGCAACAGCGCCGCATCCGTATCAACGGAAATGGTAGGGAACGGCGGCGCAATCTTGATTTCTTTACCTCGGGCGGCATCATGGCAACGCATGTTGTGAACGGTTTTCAGCAATAATTTATACGCATTGACCGGAGCGATATACACTTTGAGTTGATTGGTTTCGGCATAACTTAACTGCTGGCGGTCTATAATGTTTTCATTGATGGGACTGTTTGTTTGCGCCAACGTTTCGGTAAATGTTTCCAGTTTGCCTTTTTCTTCTATTTTTTCGATCATTTCGGCAAAAGCATTCACATTGGCGGGTTTGTCCGTTTTTGTTTTTTCCAGCAATTGATCTATTTTTTCCTGATCGCCACGTATTTCCGCCAAATTGGTGATGACATAAAAATCATCGTCTACCTCAAAAGGCGAACAGGTAATTTTGAATTTGAACACGCCTATTTGTCCGTTGATGAATGAGTTGATTTGACATTCGCCCTCTTCATGTTTGTGCGATTTCATACATTTGAGGATGGTATTGACTGCACCGCAATTTTGACAGGACTTTGAAGTGCCGCAACCGCCGGGCGTTATGTCCGAATAGATACACGACACCAGTTCTCCCGGGCGCAACCCGAGTGTTTTGTCCATGTTGCTCAATCCCAGCAGGGACGTCATGGCTTCATTGGCATATACAATCTGCCGGTTTTTGTCCAAAATAACACACAGGTTGGGCATGGAACGGACGATTTCCATTGCCTGTTGGTTTTTCCTAATGATCGCATGTTCGTGTTTCACCACAGACTGTACGTTACGGTCGGGTGTGGAAAAATAGGTTTGCACCATATTAAACCGGTCTGTAACGCTCATGCCGACATGGTTTAGAATGATTTTGGGGGTAATTCCCGACACATGCATAAAATTGTCCAGCGTTTTCTGGTCGCCTTTTCCCCATTCCCTGTCGGCACGGCACACCAGAAATGTTGTGCTGAACATCCTTATCAGTTCAACCGGATAATTGTGATCCGACAGTGGCGGCAATACCATCAGCAGGACATCCATATCTGCGAAGTATTCCAGCGGCATCAGGTCATTTGCGGCTTCATCGGATAATTCTCGCAACAGCCAGCATCCCGAATCAAAATAGGGAACCACCACGTTGCATTTTTTGCCTTTACGCTGCAACCATGTCTGTATCATGTTGCTCACCGTGGTTTTGCCTTCATGGGGCTGAACGCTCACTATCAATATGCGCTGCTGGGTTTGATGCCTGACTTGGAAGAATTGTTTCAGCATGTGATAAATCAGGTTGCTTTTGATGCGTTCACGGTCTTTACGTACCTGTAGTTTTTGCTCGTTAGGTATAACTCCCGCTACAGTCAATCCTGTTTTTTTCTCGACGCGTTCGGGTGTTTTTATTTTGCTAAAAACAGATTTCACATACACGCCGAAAACAGACGCTGCCAACCCGAACACAATGCCTGCCAATACCAGCACAACGGTAATATAGCGGGCTTTGGGTGTTTCCGGCATTTTTGGCGCTTCAATCACCTGTATGACCGCTGCCGGCGCGGCAGACTGTTCGTCGAAAAAAGCGAGGCTTTGGTGAAAATCGTCCAATGCTGCCAGATAGTTATTTTCGCCAACGTCAATATCCTGTTGCAACATCAGAATGGAGTCATTCCCCGGTTTTTCGTATTCTTCACGTAGTTTTTCCAATACCGCAAGATGATTTTTGCTTTTTTCGTATTGTGCCGTGTGTTTTGCATAGGTATGCACAAAGCGCTGTGCAATGGATTTGTTTGCTGCCGTCACGGCGCGTTCAAATGCGGCTTCCTCCCGTACGATCAACATGTGCAGATGCGGTGTCAAATCGTTATCCTGATTCAATTCGGCGCGGATGAACTGTTGGTGCAGATCGGCCAATTTATTCCTGCTTTTGATAATTGCCGCCGTTTTCAGTGAAGCCTTTGTCCCGAGCCGTTTTACGGCGGTTGAAGCATAACCTTCCCATTTCGACAAGCTGTCGCGTTCCGACAATATCCGTTGGAGAAGATCTTTGCGACTCAATATGGGAATGTTGCCGGCAAATTGCTGTAATTTTCGCTTCAACCGGTTTAGTTCTTTTTCCTGAGTTCGCACATATTCTTCGTAGTAAGCCTTTATTTCGTTATTTTTTCTTTCCTGTGTTTTTATGCTGTTGCGGGCAATAACGTCTATCAGTATTTCCAGCGTTTTGTGGCTTATTCCGGCGTCATTCGATGTGAAAGAGAGGGAAATAATGTCGCCGTTGTCCAAACGATCCGCCATCACGGACGAAGATATGGCGGCATTGCTATAATACGGCATGTCGGGTAAATTGATCATTCCGATGAGAAACGGATTTTTAGTGGCGTTGGCGGCAAGATTCAGATATGTAACACTGTCGGTTTCACCGGCCAAAGCCCATATATTGCTGGGAATTGTTGCCTGTAAACTTTTCAGATGAGAGGATTTGACGGTTTCAGGCGACGTTAAATGTAATGCCAACAGTCTTAATCCGGTTTCCGTCAGCGTTTCCTTGTCGTTAATGAGGCGCATCAGGTCGTTCATATCTACGGGAACAATTGTGGACTGTTTCGCAAATTTAGGCGTAAATGTCTCTGTTTTATGCAGATAAATAGATGATTTTGCGGTGAACTGCTCAGGCGCCCGAATTATGACAGTAAGCCCGTAAGCCAATACCGCCGCTATTGTAACACAGGAAATTACCAATTTGTATTGTTTCTTCAAAAGCCTTTTCATGACCAGATATATTTTTAATTATAATTTTCTATTTTTTCTCCGATTCTCAATTTTGCGCTTCTCGCCCTGTTGTTGGCGGCAATTTCCGCATCCGACGGTGTGACAACTTTTGTATTTA
Organism: Bacteroidales bacterium; assembly: GCA_031271175.1. GTDB lineage: Bacteria > Bacteroidota > Bacteroidia > Bacteroidales > UBA4181 > JAIRLS01. Next base: position 7,858 of record JAISWE010000046.1, read on the forward strand.
CTTGCCTGAAAGGCATTTGAGAATTTCCGTAGATGTCTTTTACGACTTTTCCGTCAAATGTGCCGTGCCGGAAGAAACGTTTCACCATGCGGTCTTCCAGCGAGTGATAGGTGATGACTGCTATCCGTCCTCCATTATGCAACAATTCCACACTTTGCAACAACAAGGTTTTCAGGTTTTCCATTTCACGGTTCACTTCAATTCGCAACGCCTGAAACACTTTCGCCAGATATTTGTGTTCCGCGCCACGCGGCACACAGTCGCGGATACATCCCAGCAGGTTGCCGCTCCGCTCGATGGGCGCATGGCGACGGGCATTGACGATAACGTGTGCCAGGCGTGATGCGTCCGGCAGTTCGCCATAGTCGGCAAAAATGCGTCTGAGCCGCTCTTCGGGATACAGATTGACAATATCTCGCGCCGTTGTCCGCGCTTCGATATTCATCCGCATGTCCAGCGGCGTGTCTTCGCGGAAGGTGAAACCTCGTTCCGGCGTGTCAAAATGGTGTGAGGAAACGCCCAAATCCGCCAATATCCCGTCTATTTTCCGATATCCGTAATGCGCCAGATAATGACGCAGAAAACGGAAATTTCCCTGTACGGCAATGATCCGTTCGTCGCCGGGGCAGTTTGTCAATGCTTCCGCATCTCTGTCAAGCGCAATAAGGCGTCCTGTAATCAACTGTTCCAGAATTGCCCGCGCATGACCGCCGCCGCCGAAAGTGGCATCCGCATACACGCCGTCGGGACGAATATTCAACCCTTTCACGCTTTCCTCCAACATCACGGGCACATGGTAACAACCTGACGTTTCTTCTTTTTTTATCCCCATAACATCTAAATTCGGCATAAAGGTAAGCATTTTTTATCATTTCGGAATAATTTTTGTGGTATTTTTTTTATGATGAGGACAAGATTTTTATATTTCGCCGTTGCATTATGCATGGCAATGCTTTCTGCAAGCGGGCAGGACAGTTTTCGCGACCGTTTGTTTTTCGGCGGCAGTTTCGGATTGATGGTGGGCGATTATACCGACATCAAAGCTTCGCCTCACGTGGGTTATTATCTCACCAACCGATGGGCGGTGGGCGTGGGTTTTACCTACGAGTATTACAACAACAAGTATCATTTCATAGATATGGCGTCGAACCGTACGGAACGTTTTGAAACCCATGTTTTTGGCGGGAGGCTTTTTACCAACTACGTGATTGTAAACAACGTGAACGAATGGATACCGTTGGGACTTGATTTCAGAATTTTTGCCCATGTGGAATACGAGATGCTGAGTTACGAAAAACGTTTTTTCGATTATTTCGGAAACGGGCGGAAACTGTTGAACAACTTTCTGGTGGGCGGGGGACTGCGTTTTCCTACAGGACGTCGATCCAGCATGAACCTGTCCCTGCTGTGGAATCTAAACTCGGAACTGTACGATATTTACGGTTCAGGGCCGATCATCCGTATCGGCTACAATTTTTAAAAAAAACCGTCCCGTAACAAACGATACGGGACGGCAATGGATAAAGCAGGCTTATAAGCCGGGTTCTGTCGCCGCTTGCGCGGGTTCTATCATTTATCTTGCTGCGGCATCGCTGCCGTAGTCATACGCGACCTACCCCCCGTCATCGGGCGGGCTACCCTCAAACAACGGTGTACATGGTCTTGCAACCCATGATGCGTACTACTTCCCGTGTCGCCACAGGAACGGTAGGCTCTTACCCCACCTTTTCACCCTTACCCTGCCCGAAAGCAAGGCGGTTATTTTCTGTTACGCTCATTTGCCTCTCGACAACTTCCCGTTAGGAAGCATGGCGCCCTGCGTTGCCCGGACTTTCCTCAACTTTCGTTGCGATAGAACAAGCCTGCTCCATTAACGAATAACAAACAGTGTGGCAAAGGTACATAAAAATTCCGGATTTCCAACAAGGCAAACGCATATAAAATCCTAAAAGTCTGCTCTTCAGCGAATGATGTTTCATTTATTTATATTACTCATTCATTATGAGTGTTTTATATCGTTAATCCCTTCCAATTGTAAAAGTTTTATTTTTGTGTCGATGCCGCCCGCATATCCTGTAAGACTGCCGTTTTTACCTATTACACGATGACAGGGAATCAAAATAGAAATCGGATTATGCCCTACCGCTGTGCCGACCGCCCGCGCGGACGAACATTTGCCTTTGTTTTCCAATGCAAACTGTTTCGCAAGTTCTCCGTATGTTGTTGTTTGTCCGTAAGGAATTTTACGAAGATTATTCCATATTGATTGTTGAAACGAACTTCCTTTAGGTATAAGCGGCGGCATAAAATCAGGCTCCCTGCCTGAAAAATAAATGTCAAGCCATTCCCGAACATTTTCAAATATGGGCAGATTTTGTTCCAAAACGTCTTTTTCCAACGTTCTTGCAAAATATTTTTGTCCCTCCATCCAAAGACCGGAAATATTTTGACCGTCACTTGATACGACAAGTAATCCAACCGGTGATTTAATTTTGTGTATGTATTCCATGATTCTCCGTTTTATTATTTTTTTATCTAATTCGCTCAACTGTTTATTGGCAATTGTCTTCAGTCGTTTTTTTGCTTTTTTTGCCGCCTTTGCTCGCTTGGGATGATTGCCGTATCAATCGCTCCGTAATCGGCAAAATCGGCAGGCAAAAATACTTTTCCTCTTCCGCATTTTTTGATTTTACTAACTATTTTATCATCAATACTTTCCATATTTTTTATTGCTATAATTTTGTCGTGAAAAACATGTTTTTTTACGACAAAAATTCCCACTGCAAAGATAAATATTATTTTGGATATGCAAAATAATTTCCACGTTTTGCCAGCGCGGAGTTATCATTCCCATTGAGCATCCACGCAAAATGCCCCGTTTCCCGATATTTTCGTGGCTATTTTTCCCAAGTTGGGTTTTATGGCTTTTGCCATCTTGTACCTCGGGCGGGAATTGAACCCGCACGGACATTGCTGCCCACGGGATTTTAAGTCCCGCGTGTCTACCAATTCCACCACCAAGGCATTTTTAAAAAAAATCCCGAAAAGCGTCGGGATCGTTGAGCGGAAAACGAGACTCGAACTCGCGACCCTAACCTTGGCAAGGTTATGCTCTACCAACTGAGCTATTTCCGCGGGCATGTTTTAACGGCACAAAGATACAATAAAAATAAATGCAACCAAAACATGCAATAAAAAAATGATGTTTTTTTTCTACCGAACAATTCATGCCTGTGGCATGATGTGAAAAGGAAGTCCTTTTCGGGACTTCCTTTCCTGCATCATGTCCCTGCCGGAATACCGGAGACACTGTCCTGCTTCTTTTTATCCCTGATGGCTACAGTCTTAGATATGTAACCGTCATCTCATGCAGGTCGAGCGTAATATCAAAGTAAGCTCCCCCCGCTATGTCCCTAAAATCAAAGCTATAACTATCATAGCCGGATGTATAGTCGTAATGCCAAAACATAACGGGAGCGGTGTAAGACGTTCCGGCAGCGATGTCCGGAACACGCAGTTTCGATGCGTCTGCACAGGCTATGTTGAACCTCCAGTCGGTCGTCACTGCGAACTTGTTCGCACCTCCGGTCTGGTGGACGTTTAGCCACTTATACACGAACGTTCCGTCGGAAGAATGGAGGCCATAAGTACTCCAGCCGACGCCGTCGCCCTGTATGCCTACCATGTCTATGGGCGTGAAAGTCGCGTCCTTGTACATCCTACCGGTAGCCAGTTGGAACACGGAACGGTAGTTCATGATCAGTTGAGGGTTCACGTCTGGAATCGTCGTTGTCTCTTCGCCGTTTGGCACCTGTATGGTAGCGGTTTCCCCATCGTTCTGCTTATAGTCCACCTCGGTATAGTCGGCATCGATGGCAGGCGCCCAGTGAATGATCACCGACTTGTCCGGCGGAGTATAACGGATCAGATCGATTTTTCGCACGGGCAGCGAACTGAGGAAAACATCGCCTACTACGCTGCACGAACCCGAAACGGAGATGGAGCGGTTGCCGAAGTCGTCCGCCAGATACACCGTGAAGGTATAGGCTTTTTCTTCCAGCCCGGGAACAACGATGTCTATGGAATCCTTGCCGGTATGGAGCGATACCGGCACAATCAGCGAATCCTTTTCATTGTCCCAGAAAATTTTCACTGCTTTCACATTCGGCGCGTTATACGTCCACAAGCGGATCAGGGCGCTGTATTCGCCGCCAAGATACACGATGGAATCCGGACGGGTCAGGTAAAAAATTTCGCCGCCGCCCTTGTTGTGAATGTATTCCTTGTAGGAATCCGTCATTTTGTCGCAAGCCAGCAGGCCCAGCGACAGTCCTAAAAAATATATGAACTTTTTCATTGTGATTTAATTTTGTTTAAATTATTTAATTATCATACTCATTATTGATTTTATTCCGCATAGGAGCCGTAAAAGGTGATTTCCGAAAGGAACCCGAATGGTGCTGCGCCGCCTAACCAGCTTTCTGTTGCCGCGATGCGAACATAGCGAACAGCCTCCATATTGCGGGGAAAAGAAAAGTCGTGTCCTTTTTTCGCTTGCCGGAGGTCCTCGCTGGTACATTCGTCAATGGGCATTCCCGAAGGTTTTTCTATTTCGCAGGCCATTATTTCTTGCCATTCGCCGAGGGGGTTATACGCCGGCGTTTCCGGAAGGCTTTTATACACTTTGAACTTTTTCCAGTTCGCATTGTTGTAGTACATGCTGCCATACATTCGCTGATGGACTACGATCCGGCTCAGGAAGGCTTTTTTGCCCAGGTCGATCGTAGTGTAGGCAGGCCAGCCGTCCAGCCACGAAGAATGTCCGAAAGTGGAAAGGTCGTCGTCCAGCATGAAAAGGTCCATGCCTCCCCAGCCGCCATAGTCCGAATCGCCCAGCAAATGCAGGAACTGCATTTTGGACTTGTCTAACTTTTCCTCGTATATCGGGGTGAGGTATTCTCCTTCCGGATAAATATATCCCGACTGGTTGCCCCACTGGTCGGAGATATTGATGGCAAACTTTCTGGGTTCGGGGGCAAATCCGCGCACGGAATATTCCATCGAATCGAGGCGGTTTTGGAGAACGTTGGTTACCACCATTTCTCCCCGGTCGTTTTCTGCCAACAGGTCGAAGTTCAGCAAGGCCCTGTCGTCATTTTTCCATTGGAAGAGGGCGCCGCCGAAATCTGCGGTGATCCGGACGGTTTTCATGGTCATGCTCAGCGACGATTCGAGCGGTTTAAAAGTTACCGTTTCGGGATCGGACAGTACCTGTGAGCGGCTGACGGCGTAAAGGGTTGCCGTGTGCTGAAGCGTATCGGCAAGACCTTCTAATTTCAGCGTATCCACAAAATAAGAGGCCATGACTTCTCCCTGTTTTCCGTTGGACAGGGTATAAACCGCCTTTACCGCCAACAGGTCGTCGGTATCGGGAATTTTGTAGGAAATAATGGCGCCGCCCGGAATGGGTCGGGCTTTTGCTTCCGTTACCGGAGCGGGCTTGCCTCGGCTCCCGCTGAGCGGTTGACGCGCGTCTTCTTCCGAACAGGCGTAAAAGGCCACCAGACAAAGGATGACCGACAAATACTTTTTCATTTTCTTCATTTTTTTAAAATTAAATTATGTTTTATTAATATGATTTTTCAATATCCCGGATTTTGTTTTAGCCGCGGGTTTTTAATGATATCGCCTTCGGGCAGGGGGGAGAGATAGTCGCGCTGCGAGAATTTCTGGTCATACAGCCTGATCGGCCTGTAATATTCCGCTTCGGTGGATTCCAGCGTATTCCATCCTCTCACTGCACGGTTGAGTTCCTTTTCGGCGGTTCTCCAGCGGCGGCAGTCCCAGTAGTAATGCCCTTCGAGTGCAAGTTCTATGTTCCGTTCCCTCCGGATGATGTTGCGCATGCCCGCTTTGGTTGACGGCTCAGCGGGTTTGTTGGTGTACTGCGCATAGCTGTCTTCAATTCCTTCCAGCCCGGCGCGCGTTCTCAATTGGTCCAGCAGGCGGTAAACCTCGGCGTCGGGGCGGGCATTCTCGGAGGCGGCCGTTTCGTTCAGGGCTTCGATGTACAGCAACAGCAAATCGGCGTAGCGGAAGTCGGCGGCATATTCAACCGACATAAACCCGTTCCCTTCATACATGGTGGCCAGATTGACCATTTTTTTCGGATAATAGCCGGTGCAATTGTATGCGTGGGGCAAGTAGCCCGCCGAAGGTTCTCCCCAGCGACCTTTGAGGACGGGCGCATTGTTGTCGGGCAGCTGTACGTAATAATTTCCGTACCATCTGCCTCTGTCGAATCCCAGCGACGAGTAGAAGCGGGGTTCGCGGTCGAAGTTCATGGCGGCGGTATTTTCGCCCGGCTCGATATAATACCGGTGCGCGGCGTCGCCCGTGCGCGTGGTGAAACGATTGTTGTATTTTTCCATGCCGTTGGCCGTCCATTCCTTATCTTCTTCAATGGGTACGCCGTGGTTGGAATAAAACAGGTCCACGGTGGAAAAAGGCACCGACAGCACCACATCATTTAGTGTTTCATTTGCACTGAACCGAGGCATACATGCCCAGACGATTCCGCCCATCGAACTGGAAAAGTTTCCCCAGATGATTTCGGGATTGGTGTACCATGTTTCTCCCAGGGCGCTTCTCAGTACCTGTAATTGGAGGGTAGTGTCCGAGATGGCCGCTCCCTGTACGCGGTAGTCCGATGCTTCATACAGGCGTACCCCTCCTTCCGCGCAGGCGTCCAAAGCCTGCCGGCAGGCTTCTGCCGCCTTTGTCCAGCGTTCCGCATCATATACCTGATTGAAGAAGGGTTCCCCGTTGTGGTCGAGAAAACTGTTGTAGGCGGTATTCTCGTTGAAAAGCGGGCTGGCCCAGTACACCAGCGCCTTTGCCCTGAAAGCGTATGCCGCCGCTCTGGTAAAACGACCCAGTTCGGTATTTTTGGCGGTGATCACGTTCGGCAGGGCATCGCTCTCAATGACATCGTCCATCAATTTGATGACATAACGGAAACAGTCGTCCACCTTTTCGCGGCGGGGCGCTTCCACGGCTTCCCCTACCGGCAGGCTTTCCCGCAAAGGACAAATGGGGCCGTACATGCACAGCAGGTAAAAGTGCATGTAGGCTTTCAGCATTTTGGCCTCGGCAATCATCCGGTTGCGTTCGCCGATCGGAAGATCGCCCACCTGTTCGATGTTTTCCAGCAAGGTGTTACATTCCCTGATACCGGCATAAAGCGAACGGGGCCATCCGTCGGTGCCGAGGCCGGGGTCGTGGCTCCAGTAATTGATCAGGGGCACGGTGGCATTGTCCAGCCCCATACCGAGCTGCATCGGCTGATAGGTAGCGGATAGGGTTTTGTTGACAATCATTTCCATGGCGCCGCACCATGCGGGATTTCCGTACCATCCGCTGCGGGGCATCGCCCAGTAGCAACTGGCCAGGTACCTTAGCGTGGTGTTCCGGTCGGAAAAAGCATTGTCGAGCGTGGCAATCTGATCAGGCACCACATCTAAGTAGTTGCAGGAAAATGAGCCGAACACTACCGGCAAAGCAATCAATATATTTCTTAGTATTTTCATGATATTTTATTTTAAAGATTTCAATTTATGGGGTTTCTAATTTAAAAACTGATATTCAAGCCGATATTAAGTACCCGCTGGAGGGGATATCCCAGTCCGCTACCTGCCATTTCGGGGTCCCAGAGTTTGAAGGGGCTGAAACAGGCGAGATTGGTTCCGCTGACATAGATACGCAATGTTTCCATGTAGAGTTTTTTCGTCAGGTTCGACGGCAAAGTATAGCCGGCTTCCACTGTTTTCAACCGCAGGAAGGAGGCGTTGTGCATATACCATGTGCTTCTCTCCGTGTTGTTGGCTACAGGCGTAGAGGAAAGGCGGGGCCAGAAAGCATAGATGTCGCGGTCGTTTTCCGACCAGTAACTGTCGGCGATGGCTTGCAGCACCGCATTCTGTCCGATCAATCCGTCGTCTTCGGAGCCGCTATAGGAGCCGTCAATGAAAGGCTGTATCCTTCCGTTGCCGTCGAGCGTCAGCCAGAACGACTGTCGGGCGGAACCCTGGAAGAAGAAAGAGACGTCGAAGCCCTTGTAGCCGGCGGAGAGGCCGAAGCCGTAATTGATTTCCGGCACGGTGGGATAACCGATGGGGACTTTGTCCAGCGCAGATATTTTCCCGTCGCCGTTCACATCGTGGTATTTGATGTCGCCTCCCAGCACTCTTCCGAACTGCGCGGGAGATTTTGCGGCTTCTATGTCGTCAACGAACAGGCGTTCGGCAATATAGCCGTATTCCTGGTTGATTTTGCTTCCCACTCTCGACAGCCAGGGCGTTTTGCTGTAGTCCGGTTCTTCCCATTCGAGGATTTTACTGGTGGCATAGGTGAAAGTGCCTCGCCCCACAAACCACAATTCGCTGGTGATGTTTTTTTCATAGTTCAACTCCATGTCGAATCCTTTGCCTTCGGCTGTTCCCAGGTTGGCTTTGATGGACGGAAGAACGCCCAGCGTAGCCGGAACGGTACGGTCCAGCAGGATGTTGGTTCTTTTTTCGTGGAAAAAGTCTAAGTTGGCGGACAGGCCGTTGGCCAGCACGATTTCGGCGCCCAGATTGGTCTTGTAGGCGATCTCCCATCCGATGGCGTCGTTGGCATAGCGGGATACGTCGATACCCTGCAACGACGAGAATCCCGTACTGGACTCCCCGCCCCAGAAGGAAGGCTTACTGGCCTCCATATTGACTTCCGCCAGATAGTAGAAGCGGTCGTTGTTGCTGCCGATGGCGTCATTACCCGCCATGCCGTAGGTGGCTTTCAGTTTGAAGGTGGGGATGTAGTCCTTCAGCGAGGCGAAAAAGCTTTCGTTGCTGACCATCCATCCGCCGCCTATGGAGGGGAAGAAACCCCAGCGGTGCTTTTTGGCAAAACGCTCGGAACCGTTGAGTCCGAAGTTAAATTCGGCAAAATAGCGGCTGTCGTAATTATAAGCCAGACGTCCCGAAAGACCGAGGTTGCGGTTGGGCAGCGAGAGTTGCAGGTTGTCGGCCAGCCCTTCCTTGTACTGGCGCATGATGTAGATCAGCAAGCCGTTGAGGGTATGCTTTTCCTTGAATATCTTGTTATAGTCCAGCGCCGACTCCAGATAGAAAGCGGTGTTGATGGTTCGTCTGCCGGGTACATACTCGATAAAGTCTTTCCCTTCGTTGGGATTCAGGCACCAGAGCGTGTAGGAACCGTCCGACAGGTCGTATGAATCGATATTGTAGTAAAAAGGGGGATATTCTCTCTTGACGATAAATTCGGAATAGCGGTTCATGTTGACCATCACGCGGAAGGAAAGGCCATCGGTAAGGAAGTCTAATTTTTGCTTTCCTTCAAACTGGGTCAGCGTGGTGTTGGTGCTGTACTCCCTGTAGCCTCTCAGCGCGGAAGCATAGGGGTTCAGGTAGTCTCCCCGTCCGTAGTTGCCGAACAGCACCCTTTCCAGATAGGCGTTGGCCTCGTCCGGCTCATAATAGGGCTTGAAGAGTACAGGGTTTGCCTGCATGGCCTTGCGGTACATTTCCGTACCGCCGTCGAGCGGGCCGATGTATTCGTCGAAAGCGGAACTCAGCCGGATGATCAGTTCCGTGGTTTTGGTCACGTTCACGTTCACGTTCGACCGGACGGCGTATTTGGTCAGCTTAATGTTGGAATTGAAGTTGTTGCGTTTGTCCACTTTCAGGTTGCCGTTGTCCTGCGTCACGTTGGCCGCCACATAGTAACGGGCCAGCGCCCCGCCTCCGCTGAGGCTGATGTTCGCCCGCTGGTTGGTGATGGTCTTGCTGAACATTTCGTCGTACCAGTTGGTAGCCGGGAAAATGTTCGGATAGCGTCCTTCTTCCGTCATGCGGATCTGTTCGGGCGAATAGAGGTATCCGCCTTCAGGATTGCGGGTTACCATGGCTTCGTTGTGCATGCGCATGAAAGTGACCGGATCGGCGAGTTTCACCATTTGGGTAGGGCTGGAAAAGGAGTTTTCCAGACGGACATTGAGTTGCACTTTGCCTTCCCGTCCTTCCTTGGTGGTAACATAGATCACGCCGTTGGCTCCTCTTGCGCCGTAAAGCGCTGTTGCCGAGGCATCTTTCATGATGGAGAAACTGGCGATATCGTCGGTATTCAATCGCGCGAGGTCGTCGGTGGTCAGTTCCACGCCGTCAATCAGGATCAGCGGGTCTTTTTTGGCGTCGGCGCCGAAAGAAGTGATACCGCGGATAAAGAAGCTGGCATTGTCCTGCCCGGGTTCACCGCTGGTTTGATACGAAATCAGCCCTGCCACCCGTCCCGAAAAAGCCGTGGTAAGGTTGCTCGAAGGCACTTTCAGGTCTCTGGTGGAAACGGTAGTGATGGAAGAAACTACGCTTTCCTTTTTCTGCTTGCCGAAAGCCACGATGGTTACTTCTTCCAGCTCGTCGGCTTTGGGCTTGAGTTGCACGGCAATCACTCTGCGTTCGCCTACTGTCGCCGTCTGCGTTTCATATCCCACAAAGGAGATTTCCAGCACGTTTTCCGGCTTCACGTTGTTGAGGGTAAACACGCCGTCGGCGCCGGTAATAGCGCCGCGCACCTCTCCCCGTAGCTGTACGGTGGCGCCGGGCAAAGGCTGGCCTTCCTCATCCGTCACCACGCCGCTGACGGTAGCGCCTTGCTGTGCAAACAGCGAAAACGCACATACACCAATACATGCGGACAATAAACATTTCCGCCATGCGTTCCAAGAATCAATTTTATGTTTCATATTTATTATTTGTTATTTAAAATTTGTACTTTTATTATTGTTTAAAATTTGAAAACCACTTTTCGGATGAATATATCCTTTCATCATCCACCGGACGAATCCGATACGCTACTGTTTTTAATGTCCCATATTCGTTTTTATTTATTAAATTTACTGTTAATTATTCACTGTTAATTGTTACTTTATTTGTTTTTGTTTGGTGGTCGAGGGTTACTCGCAACAGGTACACGCCTGCGGAAAAATGGAGCGGGATGCGGATGTACTGTCCCTTTTCTACGCCGATATGAACCGGTGCGCCGGCGGCATTGTAGATTTGCACCGGCACATTGTCGTATGCCTTGTCCAGATCGATGTGCAAAATTTTATTACTTGCCAGCGGATTGGGATATATCTTGATGCTGCCGGCGGGCAGTCCTTTCATTCCGGTGGAAGGGGAGCGGGTTACCGTGAAACGGTATTTTTTGACCGTTCCGTTTTCCGATGTAACCGTAAGGGATAATGCCTGTTTTTCGGTTACTGTGGTCTCCGTCAGGTTGCCGGCGACAGTGGCCAGCATGTCTTCGGCCGTTCCGGCGATGCTCAGGGAAGCGGGCAAATCCGGAAAAAGGATATGGTAGGAGGTCACCAGCGGGGAAAAAGCGGGTGAGAGCGTTCCCGCACTCAGTTCAACGCTTTTCAGGTTGGCATTGTATGCTTCGGCAGGGCGCCGCACCAGTACCTGCACCGAATCCTTCATCGCGCCGTATTGCACTACAATATAGCCGCTTGCGGAGGTGTTGACGGCGGTAAACATGCCTCCGGAGGTGATGCTGCCGATGTCTCCCCTGACGGTATATGTCGCGCCGGCAGGAAGATACTCGACGATATTGCCGTTGTCGTCGCGGGTATTCACTATGATTTGCTGGCTTGCACCGAGAGCGATTTTTAAGCGTTTCGGCGAAAGGTCAAGTTGAGGGTTGCCTGCCGGCAGCGCAGAAGAGACGACCATCAGGGCGTCGGCCACGCGGCGGTCTTCGGTGGGGCTGTTGGCTACGGTTCCCAGCGTCACCATGCGCGTAGAGCCTCCTCCGTCGAGATTTACGGCGGTGCAGGCGCCGGTGGCACGCAGGATGTCCGCCAACTGTCGCGTGGTAACGCCCACCGATACATTCGACTGCCGACCGTCCACCGTGACCAGGTACACCTTGCTGCTGTCCTGCGAATAACCTGCCGCTGTGCGCGGATGAGTCTCGTTCCAGTTGTTGGATACCGGCTGTCCGTTTTGCAGAATGAGTCTTTCCGTTCCGCTGATATTGGGCTTGTTTCCTTGCAGGGGCTGCCCGTTGAGGGCGACGTTTATCTGTAGGCCTATGACGTCGCCCGTCGTCATGTTTTCCAGAAACTTTCGCGAGTCGGTCGGGGCGCCGCCGTTGCCTACAAGGATGGCGCCTTCTCCGTTAAAAATTTTCCCGCCACTGTTTAAACGGTTCGCCGGAATGGCAGTATGGACGTTTGAATCTACGCTTGTTACCGTGAACGTCATCCTTTCGTTCATTTTCCAGCCACCCGCCGGCCCGCTCAGCGAAACCATGATGCTGGGATTGTGAGGCGACCATGCCAGGGTGGAATCGGAGGAACAGGCGTTGCCCCTGTTGTTGAACAGCGCCAATTCGCCCGCTTCTGCAAAGGTATTGACCGTTGACAGCGGAAAGGAAATGCCGCCGGCAATATCCACCGTAGCGGCAAATCTTGTGCTGCCTATCCTCGGCGTGTGCTTGTCGTCGAAGGTGATGGAAAGTACTCTTCCCGTCATTTCCCGCTGTATCAACATGCCGTTTTCCACTTCCATTCCGAGGGGGCGTCCTTCTTCGTAGCCGTATGTCATTCCGGCGGCGGCGCTTCCCAGCATGTAAAAGTCGCCATTCACGATGGCGATGGGCTTGCGTCCAATGCCGGCATACTCGGCGGTCTTGCGGGCAAACATGCTGCCGATCCGTTCTTCGTTGCGCAACGTTCCCGACGGCTTTGCCGAGCAGACTTCGACGGCCACATCCGGACGGGAGACATCGGCTTCCACTACGTTTACAATCAGCCCTTTACCAAGCGTGCCGAAACCGTTGACAAACTCCGGCAACCGGTATGAATATTTTTTGATGCCCGGCCCTATCGAATGGACGCTTTGAAGCGTATCCACCGCATAAGCGTTCCCTTCAATGACGATATGCTGGGAAAACGCATTGCCCACAACGAACAGCAGCCCGAATACAATAGACAAAAGCCTCTCCCCGCCCCTTCCGGAGAAGAGAGAAAACGCCATGCCATGAGCGTTCGACACCGTATTCATACAAACTGTGGTCATTTTATTTTATATTCTCTTCATTCACTATTCACTATTCACTATCATCCGTGTTGTTGAGAAAGCGTCTTTTTATCGAGAACGTTTTCACAACTTGCACCACTCCACACCATTTTAGAATCAATGACATGCCTTTCTCCTATGAAAATAAATTGACTTAATCGCTATTAATTGACTTAATCTTTATTACTTTGTATCCCGTATTCCCGAAGACTTGTATTTTCCGACAGCATGTGCAATGAAAACCATATATCGCATCAAAACAAAGGCTATTCCTGCTTGTTCAACCAAAATTCCGATATAGCCGCTTTTTTGAGTCCATCTTGATGTGATCATATAGCGGATCATTTCTTCATGTTGTTTAGAACCAGTCGCTTTACCGGTGCATCCGGCGTTTCCTTGGACAAAGAAGCATGATTTTCCCCTCTATGCTCATTGCATCTGATCTTCGACCCTACTTGAGCGGATGCAATATCAATGGCTCCCGTATATCCGTGGATCAGCATATACCTGTTTTGTTCATCTTCCAGTTTCACCGGAATAGCATAAGAAGAAAAAGGATCACCATTCATTTGATTTATTTTTGTACAAAGGAAAATCACCTCTGCGATGATTCCAAATGATTTTCATGCCAATATACCGAACGTATTCGTTTTATATACCAAGCGTCATGTTTTGCCATTGCATGCAAGTTGTCCATTCATTACAGGCTAATCATCTACATGTGGAACGGTTATTCTGGTAATGCCAGTTTTATGCTTTTTAAATTCCGCTTTGCGTCGGTGCGCCAGAGCAAATTTTTGCCCGTTTTCCATCGTAATTTCCGGTTTTTTCCCATAGTCATATCTCGCGATCTTGCACAGGTTGACGATGACGGATCGATTGCACCGGAAAAACATCCCCGGCAGGTTGCTTTGCATGGTGCCAAGAGGCATGTACACCAGACACTTTTTTTCGTCCTTGCAATAGATGACGCAGTATGGCTTTTCATATACCACATATAATACATCGGTATAATAATACATCCGCCCACCCCGCCTTACGGAAATGTCCATTTTTAGCTCATGAAAAACGATACTGTCATGGCGCTCTTCATCACCCGCATTTTTTAATCGCTTCATGGTATCGCGTGCGCTTGGGTGTACATGGGAATTAAACGGCTCAAAAATCCGACCATCTCCGGATGCTTCCGGCGTCATCGCTACTGAGCTTTCCTTCGACTTTGACGGGACTTCGAGACTTGTCATGACTTCAGGGACTTTGTAGTTAGTATCCATCGTTTATTAAAAAATAAGTATTTAACAAGTAGCTATCGGTTAGGTGCGGTGAAAACAAAGCACAAAAAAGCCGTTTCTGCAAAAAAACAGATAGCGATATACATAAATTCCGGAAAATTTTTAGTATTTTCCGCGCGCGCGAAAAAGTTAGGCTCTGTGTAAGCTCTTTTTCTTTACTCTCTCTCTCTCTCTCTCTCTCTCTCTCTCTCTCTCTCTCTCTCTCTCTCTCTCTCTC
>JAISWE010000087.1 GCA_031271175.1 Bacteroidales bacterium
TTAGTAAGCCAAGCCATACAAAACATTATCCTCAACCGTCCTACGCATATTGACAGTTTGCTTGAACGGTTGAACGAAGAGCGTGTTCGCACGATAATAGAACCGATGATTCTTGGCGACGACGTTATCAACACGCAATCGGATGATTTTCTATATACGAAAGATCTGGGATTGATTCGTATGGATGATCATTCACAGATCATACCGGCCAATCCGATTTATGCCGAAGTGATTATCCGCAAATTATCTTTCGATACGCAAAGAAAGTTGTTAAAGCCAGAATATCCCTACCAGATTCCCCGTTATCTAAAAAACGGACGTATAGACATGGATTTCCTGATGCGTGATTTTCAGCAATTTTGGCGCGAAAACAGTCAGATATGGGAAGAACGTTTTGACTATAAGGAAGCGGCTCCGCATTTGATAATGATGGCGTTTATGCAACGTGTTATCAACGGCGGCGGACAGATTGTTAGAGATATGGCGGCAGGTTCGGGACGGCTCGATCTTTGCCTGATTTACGAAGGACAAAAATATCCGATAGAACTCAAAATCCGTTACGGAGAAAAAAATATCGAAAAAGGGCTCGAACAGACAGCCCGTTACGTTGATACTTACGGCTGCAACGAAGGATGGCTTGTTGTTTTCGACCGTCGAGACAAGGTAAGATGGAACGCTAAAATATTTATGAAAAAGAAAAAAGTAAACGGTAAAACAATTACTGTTGTCGGCGTTTGAAGAAAAATTAAAAAAATCCAAAATAATGAAAAAAGTAAATATACTATACTGTTTGATTTTATTTTTTTGCGCATGTACGGGACAGCCCGACAGCATTGTCGAGTGGCAGTACGACGTTTTGCTTTACGGAATGGCTTCCACAAGCAGGGATACGAATTTTCCGCCCGGTCTCTTCGGTATATGGATCACGCAGGAGCAGCCTGCATGGGCAGGCAGCTATCACCTGAACTACAATTATCAGGCGTCGTTTTACGGCCTCTACTCCGCCAACCGGATGGAACAGATCGAACCTTATTGCGCTCCGCTGCTTGCCTTCATCCCGAGAGGAAAATACTATTCCGAAAAAATAACGAATATTCCCGACGGCATACTGTTAGGCGCTTTCCTGGTGTCGTCGTCGCTGAAAAATGGCGAAGTAACAGAATTGTCCATCTACAGCGAACAGGGACGTCCGCTTTGTCTGCTGAATCCGTGGAAAGGTCGCAGCGTCCGCGTCTGCGAACTGACTGGTAGCAAACGGACAGGCGAATATGAATATTCCGGCGAACGTATCAACATGCCGACAAAACCGGATACAATGGATGAGTTTTTGGTGGGGAAGGAAACGGGAAAAAACAATGAGATAAGTTTAAATTGCTGAATTTATTTATTTATAACATAATAATGTGTATTTTTATGCGTTTTTAAGTCAATATGTATTGATCTGGCGATGAATCTTCAACGGTTAAAAGACGAAAATTCTATTTTGAAAAAACAGATATTTCAACTTGCTCGCGACAAAGAATATCTGCAAATGTTGAGCGACAATTTTCCCGGCGGGGTATTGTTTCGCTTTAAGCCCAGCTTCGACGAAGCCATCGGTACGTTTGTCTATGTGGGAAAATCGTGGAAGAAAATGACCAATGTGTCGTCGGAGGAGGCGGCTGCTAACGGAAGGGCGGTCATCTCCAAAATTCATCCCGAAGACATTCTGAACTATGTCGGCGCCATCAAAACCTGCTTGTCGTCGAAAAGCAACATCCTGTGCGAAATCCGTTATCTTTACAGCCGACATGTCACCAAATGGTTTCAGGTGTCCATGACGGCTTCCCTTGACCGGGACGACCTGTCTTCCGTCCTGCTCAACGGCTTCCTGATAGACATCACCGACAAGAAAGAAGCCGAACTTGCCCTGCTCGACCAGCAAAAACGGATACGGTCTTTGGGCGACAATCTGCCCGGGGGTATCCTTTTCCGTCTTGAGACGGACATTGCCACGGAAGAAAAAACGATTACCTATGCAAGCAAGCAGTGGGAAGACATCATGGGATACAGCATTGAAGAATCGCACAACTTTGATTTGGTAATTTCCAAGATACATCCCGACGACAGGACGTCCTTCACGGAAAGCATCAACCGGTGTATCTTAAAAAGATCCATGTTCAACAGGGAAACCAGATATTGTCCGTCAATCGCTGTAACGATATGGTTACAAGTATGCTTTCACCCACGCATTGAAAACGATACCTGCATCGGCGACGGATACATCATCGACATCACCGGACGAAAACAAACAGAACTGGAACTGAACAACTATCGACTTCATCTCGAAAATCTGGTAAAAGAACGTACCGAAAAACTGGAAGCTGCCTTGTGGGAACTGTCTTCCGCCAACAATGAACTGTTGGCAGCCAATGAAGAACTGAACGCCATCAACGAAAAAATACAAGTCAAAAACGTTCAGTTAAATGATGAAATCGATACCAGAAACAAAATTCTGGAACAATTGAGAGACAGTGAAGAAAAATTCCGCAGTTTTATACAACAGTCGATGGATGGAATTTTTATTACCGACAAAAACGGCATCATCCTCCACTGGAACGAATCGCAGACAAGAATTACGGGAGTTCCCTCCGAACAGGCCATAGGAAAACACTATTGGGACATGCTTTTTATTTATCTTCCACAGCAAAAGAGAACAGAAGCCTATTACGAAAAATTGAAGCAGCGGAGTCTGTCCTATTTCAAAGGCGACAAGGGACAACTGCCCATTATGAACGAACTGCCGCTATACATGAGCGATGGCCCCGTCAGGTATGTTCAGTCATCCATGTTTCCCGTCGGTTTTGCGGAAAACCGCCTGTTCGGATGTATCGTAAGAGACATCACCGAAAGGAAGAAAACGGAGATGGAACTGGAACGTTATCGCAACCATTTGGAAGCAATGGTGGAAGAGAAAAACCATGAACTGGTACGCTCCGAATCCATGTACCGCCAACTAACCGTTGCCTCGCCCGACGCAGTCATCATGTGTTCCACCGGCTTTGTCACCAAGTACATGTCGCCGAAAGCCATGGAACTGTTCGGCGTGGAACCCGACAGTGGAATCAGCGCCATCGACATCCGGCAGTTCGTTCATCCGCACAAAGACTCCGAAGACCTGCTCGAACAACTCGTCGGCGAACAATTGTCGTACGTGCCGCAAATCGTAATGACGCGCAACAACGGCAGCACCTTCTTCGGGGAAATATCGGCAGCCGCCGTCAAAGAGCACGACGGTACCAAAGCCGGGATCCTGATGGTAATACGGGACATTACAAAGCGGAAACAGGCCGAAATGGAACTTGTCAGAGCCAAAGAAAAAGCCGAAGAATCGGACAAGCTCAAATCCTCCTTCCTCGCCAATATGTCACACGAAATACGTACACCTATCAACGGAATTAACGGATTCCTCAATTTCCTGCAAGACGAATACCTCACCCCAAAACGCAGGCAGTACTATTCCGACATCATCAAGGAAAGCAGTACCCAACTGGTACAACTGATCGACGATATTGTAGATATCGCAAAAATAGAATCCAAGCAGCTGATGCTCAATCCTGTTCCCTTCAACCTTAACCACTTCATGCAGGAGTTGAACAAATCCTACGAATTTTATCTCCGGTCGAAAAACAGGGAAAAGCTGGTGGTAGTCCTCGACGACAGGTTCCTGATTGAAAACTGCGTCATCTATATCGACTCCAAACGGTTGCGGCAAGTATTGACCAACCTGATAGGAAATGCCGTCAAATTTACCGATAAAGGATATGTACGCTTCGGATACAGGCTCAATGAATCGGGGCGGCTGGAGTTTTATGTGGAAGACACAGGCTGCGGAATACCGAACGACCAACTGGACGTTATCTTTGAAAGTTTCCGGCAAGCGGATATGAACAATAACCGCCGCTACGGAGGTACAGGGCTGGGGTTGACCATCTCGCGGAGCATCGTCCGAATGTTGGGCGGCGATATCAGCGTACAGTCCGAACTTAATATCGGCTCCACTTTCCTTTTCACGATATCGCACATACCCGTGTCCGAAAAGGAAGCGCAAGCACTGGAAGAAAAAACGGACTTCCGTCAAAAAAACCGGAAAATAATACTGGTAGCGGAATCCGACAACGTCAAACGCATGTTTTATGCCAGGTTGCTTGCCGGCATGGGTGCAACCGTACTCGAAGCCGGCGACCTGCCACAATGGACGGAACACATCGACGGGCAGGGACATATCGACAGCATCCTTGCCGGCTACGGCTTTCGGCAGAACCCTGAGGTGCTTCAACAGGTCATCCGCAGAAAATTGCCGCTCATCCTGATCGTCACCGACAGGGAACAGGCCGATACCATGGACGACCGGCAAATAGCCCGCATCACGGAACCGGTAACAGTCGAAAAACTGAACCTGTTGCTCGGCGAACCGGCAATTCCGACTGCCGGCTGACCGCCGGAAAAGAAATCATCCATACCTGAACAGACAGTCGAAGCCGCGCACGTATGCGGGCAGTCTCATCAAAGCGTTCCGCCGTTCATTTTGATACATCAATTGCGATTTGTTCGCAAATCTTGTCGATGTAGCGGGCATTGACTCCTGTTTTTCTCACTTTTTCTGGCTGTTTTTAGATCAGTTTTATATCAATTAGTTACCAAAAAGTTTTTTTGTTTTTTGGGTGTCCCATTGAGAAAAACAGGAGTCCCTTTTGGGAAAAGGTATATAGGTTTTAGGTAAAAGGTATATAGGTTTTAGGTAAAAGGTATATAGGTTTTAGGTAAAAGGTATATAGGTTTTGGGAAAAAGGTATATAGGTTTTAGGAAAAAGGTATATAGGTTTTGGGAAAAAGGTATATAGGTTTTAGGTAAAAGGTATATAGGTTTTAGGGAAAAGGTATATAGGTTTTAGGAAAAACTGAACCTGTTGCTCGGCGAACCGGCAATTCCGATTGCCTGCTGACCGCCGGAAAAGAAATCATCCATACCTGAACAGACAGTCAAAGCCGCGCATGTATGCGGGAAAAGCGTTCCGCCGTTCATTTTGATACATCAATTGCGATTTG
>JAISWE010000111.1 GCA_031271175.1 Bacteroidales bacterium
AAAAAAAAATAAAAGTTCATAGAAGGCGGGGGGTACTGCCGATGACAGCCATCTATATTTTGGGAAACAATCTCTCCGAAATAGCCTGTCCCTGGTGGTTGAAAAAATAAAACCACAAAGTCGCATAAGTCGCACAAAGTAAATACAAAAAGAACTTCGTGTACTTCGTGTACTTCGTGGTTAAAAAAAACCACAAAGTCGCCAAAGTCACACAAAGTAAATACAAAAAGAACTTCGTGAAACTTCGTGTACTTCGTGGTAAAAAAAAACACCATCATGCGCTGGCGGACGCGGAAGCCTGCGCAGCCATTGTACGCTACTTATGGGGATAAAAGACCCAAAAAATTTTATACCGATAACCACTGCATCGCCCTTTTACCACTTTTTTACTACTTTTTTACCAACACCATGATGATATTGTTATTTTTTTCGTATTTTTGTCGATTCTCATGAATCGGTAAAATGAATGAAACGAAGAGGATTAAGTCAGCGCTAATTTCAGTATATCATAAAGATAATCTGGATAGTATTATTGAAAAGTTACATCAGTTAAATGTCGAAATATATTCGACCGGAGGAACGAAAAGTTTTATTGAGGGACTTGGTGTTCCGGTAACAGCGGTAGAATCGCTGACGGATTATCCATCCATTTTCGGTGGTCGGGTGAAAACGCTGCATCCGAAGATATTCGGAGGAATATTATATCGGAGGGAAGAAGCCAAAGATCGGGAAGAAGCCGCCCAATATGCTATTCCCGACATTGACATGGTGATAGTGGACTTGTATCCTTTCGAGGAAACCGTGGCATTGGGCGCTCCGGAAGCGGAGGTGATCGAAAAAATCGATATCGGCGGAATTGCCCTCATCAGGGCTGCCGCCAAAAATTACAAAGACGTGCTGATTGTGCCTTCACAACGGGAATACGCCCCCCTGCAAACCCTGCTGGACAAAAAAAACGGTGAAACAGACCTTGCGGATCGCCGAAAATTTGCAGGAGCGGCATTTAACGTGTCGTCCCACTATGATACGGCTATCTTCGATTATTTCAACCGCGAGTTGAACGAACCGGTCTTCAGGCAAAACATTACCGGTGGGATGGCGCTTCGCTACGGCGAAAACCCGCACCAAAAAGGAATCTATTTCGGCAACTTTAATGCCATTTTCGATAAATTAAACGGCAAGGAAATCTCATACAACAACTTGCTCGACATCGACGCCGCCGTCAACCTGATAGCCGATTTCAACGACCCGACCTTTGCCATTCTCAAGCACAACAACGCCTGCGGGCTGGCCTCGGACGCCGATCCGACGGAAGCATGGAAAAAAGCATTGGCAGGTGATCCTGTTTCCGCTTTTGGCGGGGTATTGATAGCCAATTATGCAATAGATGCAGCA
Source organism: Bacteroidales bacterium (assembly GCA_031271175.1). Lineage (GTDB taxonomy): Bacteria > Bacteroidota > Bacteroidia > Bacteroidales > UBA4181 > JAIRLS01. Next base: position 1,396 of record JAISWE010000111.1, read on the forward strand.
ACAGCCGCCGACATTGACGGGATTTTTTATGAGATACTGATAGCGCCTTCGTTCTCTCCGGAAGCGCTGACATTGTTACAGGGCAAGAAAAACAGAATTTTACTGAAACAAAAAAACAACCTGTCCGTCGGACAGCAATTCCGCTCATTGCTGAACGGCGTCGCCCTTCAGGACAAAGACCTTGCCGTGGAAAGCATCAACGACCTGAAGCCGGTGACTGTCCGGAAAGCTTCCGACGATGAACTGGTCGATCTCCTCTTTGCCAACAAGATTGTCAAACACAGCAAATCCAATACGATCGTATTGGCAAAAGGCAAACAGTTGTTGGCCGGCGGCGTAGGGCAGACATCCCGCGTAGATGCGTTAAAACAAGCCATAAAAAAAGCACACACCTTCGGGTTCGACCTCAACGGCTCCGTCATGGCAAGCGACGCCTTTTTCCCTTTCCCAGACTGTGTGGAAATAGCCGGAAAAGCCGGAATAAAAGCGATCATACAGCCGGGAGGATCGATGAAAGACAAAGAATCTATTGATGCCGCCGATCAATTGTCGGTAGCAATGGTATTTACCGGAATCAGACATTTTAAACATTAATTTCCCTCATTCAATAATCAAAAAAATTCAAATCAAAAATGGGAATGTTTTCTTTTACTCAGGAAATAGCGATGGATCTCGGCACAGCCAACACCATCATCATATACGGCGACAAAGTAGTGGTCGATGAACCGTCCATTGTCGCCATCGATCGCACAACAGGCAAAGTAAAGGCTATCGGCAAGGAGGCACGCGCCATGCACGAAAAGACCAATCCCGACATCAAGACCATTCGTCCGCTGCGGGACGGCGTCATCGCCGACTTCAACGCAGCCGAATTAATGATCAAGGGAATGATCAAAATGATCCCCACACGCCGGCAATGGTTCACGCCCTCCATACGGATGGTCGTTTGCATTCCTTCCGGAAGCACCGAAGTGGAAATACGCGCCGTAAGAGACTCCGCCGAACACTCCGGCGGACGCGACGTGTACATGATTTACGAGCCGATGGCAGCCGCTATCGGCATCGGACTGAACGTCATAGCGCCCGAAGGACACATGGTGGTGGACATAGGCGGCGGAACAGCCGAAATAGCAGTGATCTCGCTGGGCGGTATCGTCTGCAACCGATCCATCACCGTAGCCGGAGATGTTTTTACCTCCGACATACAGGATTACATGCGCCAGCAACACAATATCCGCATCGGCGAACGCACAGCCGAAGAAATCAAAATACGGGTAGGATCCGTGTTGCCCGATTTGGAAGATCCCCCGTCGGATTTTATTGTACGCGGCCCCAACCTGATGACCGCCCTGCCGGTAGAAGTACCCGTTTCCTTTCAGGAAATATCGCACTGCCTCGACAAATCCATTTCGCGCATCGAAACAGCCATCCTCGACGTGCTGGAACAGACGCCGCCAGAACTGTATGCCGATATTGTAAACCACGGCATTTATCTGGCAGGAGGCGGCGGTTTGCTGCGCGGGCTGGACAAAAGGCTCTCCGACAAAATCAACATCCCTTTCAAAGTGGCCGAAGACCCGTTGAGAGCAGTAGCCCGCGGCACAGGCATCGCCCTGAAAAATGTCGCTAATTTCTCCTTTCTGATGCGGTAACACCACAGGAAATCACCTGCACCCCTTTCTCCCCAGAGCAATGGTTGCAGCAAAAAAACGAAATGCTTGAAAAAGATATTATTACTGGATAAAAAGTTCAAGATGAGCATCGGAGGCACACAGGTCAAAACCGCCATTGGACATGTAGCCGACCGGATCAACAGCGATTATGAAGGAAAGGAAATCCTTTTTGTGGCCGTGTTAAACGGCTCGTTTATGTTTACATCCGAACTGGTGCGCAAGGTAAAACCGCTCAGCCGCATTTCATTTGTGAAAATAGCGTCCTATCAAGGCGAGACCGCTTGCGCCGTCAAAGAACTCATCGGGTTGAAGGAAGACCTGAACGGCAAACATGTGATACTGCTGGAAGACATCGTGGACACAGGATTCACGCTGGATCACGTGATGACTCAGATTAAATCGACCTGGCAGCCTGCAAGCATCGCCGTGGCATCCCTGCTTTTCAAACCGCAATCCTACCGGAAAAGCATTCCGGTGAATTATGTCGGACTCGAAATCCCCAATGAATTTGTCATCGGATGGGGACTGGATTACAACGGATATGGCCGAAATCTGGAAGATATATATGTGCTTGACAACTCTTCATCATACCATAAATAACATGTTCAATATTGTTTTATTCGGAGCGCCGGGAGCAGGAAAAGGAACACAGGCCCTCCTGCTGGCAGAAAAATTCGATTTAATACATCTATCCACAGGCGACATGCTGCGCAACGAAATAGCCTCCGGCAGCCGGTTGGGACAACAGGCGCAAAACATTATCTCCAAAGGAGAACTGGTTTCCGACGAATTGGTCATCAACATGATTCGCGAGCGGATAGAACGGCATCCGGATGCAAAAGGTTTTATTTTCGACGGGTTTCCGCGCACGCAGGCACAAGCCCGGGAACTCGACCGACTGTTGCAGGAAAAGGACATGAAGGTTGCCGCGATGGTGGCGCTGGAGGTCGATCCCGCCGAACTCACCTGCCGCCTGATGAAACGGGGCGAATCGTCGGGACGTCCCGACGACAACTCCATCGAAATCATCGGAAACCGCATCGAAGTGTACAACCGGAAAACAACGCCCGTCATCGAATATTACCGGGCACAGGAAAAATATCACCCGGTCGATGGACTGGGTCACATCAAGGATGTTTCACAGCGGCTGAATAAACTGACGGAGAGCCTTCTCTCGCAATCCGTTGCGGGATAACCGCCTGCGGGCAGCATAGCCGACAAAGCGGAGGTCTTCGTTTTCCGTACTTGAAAATCCGGAATTTTTATGTAGCTTTGCAAAAATAATCATCGCATGGAATTGTTTTTTGACATATTGAAAATCACCCTCCCCTCTGTGATCCTGTTGATTGCCGTAGTTTACGTGGTAGGAGGTTTTTTGCATAACAGCGAAAAAAGGCAACAATTGAAAGTGGCTGCAACCAACAGGCAAATTATCCTTCCCTTGAGATTGCAGGCTTATGAACGCCTGATTCTCTTTTTGGAGCGAATATCGCCAGAGTCCATCCTGCTACGGGCTAATTATCCCGATAAAAGCGGCGAACAGTTGCATCAGGAATTATTGCAGACCATCCGTTCCGAATTTGAGCACAACCTCTCGCAGCAATTGTACGTTTCCATTGATGCCTGGAACAGCGTCAAAAATGCCAAAAACTACACCGTTTCGCTGATCAACGCCGCAGCAAAAGAGATGGGTGACAATGTTTCCGCTATCGAACTGAGCCGAAAAATAATCGGCATGACCACCGAAATGGAACAGTTGCCCGCCCAAAAAGCCATTAACGAATTGAAATCGGATATCCAAACCATTTTTTGACGGGAATAAAATACCTTCGCATCCCTTGAACGGTTGATTCCGTTTTCTGGCTAAATCTTTTTTGAGGCGCTATTATATCGCACAAATTATAAACACAAAACGATTTCCATCACTCCTTTTACGCACCGATCAATGTCAGGCTGTCCTGCATTCCCTTCCTGTGGATGGGGTATCCGAAGGTAGAGGGGGTATCCGAAGGTACTGTGTGGTTTTCTCGACTGAGCAAAACCTGACACTGTCAAAGTCCCGCAGGGACAACACTTTATTAACCGTATGCTTCAGCTTACGGACACGCCATCACATCAGCATACAGCAAAATTTTCATACGTACGCAAAAAAAATTACATATCTTCGCCTTTATTTTAGTAAGGGAGAAAAATTTTTCGCCCCTACATACACTGATTCTTGCGCCGGTTACGAATTACGAATTAAAAATTACGAATTACGAATTACGAATTAATTATTTTCAGCAGGGCAACCACACAGGATTGCCCCTACATTATTCATTATTCACTATTCTCTATTCACTATCTTCATCGTTTTCGTTTTGCCGTCTTTTTCTAATCGGAACAGGTAGAGACCTGTCGGCAGGTGTTCCAGAGAGACGATTTCATCGGTGGCGGTCACCTTTTGGGTGTGGACAAGCGCGCCGGTGGACGTGAACACTGTGAGCGTGCAGCCTTCCGCGCCCGTGAGGTGCAGCGTACCCCTGAACGGGTTGGGATAGGCGGAGATGTCTGCTTTCAGGGTCTCTCCCACGCCGGTGGACGTTCCCGGTGCGACGGTGGTAAAGCTGTGCGTGTTGTCGTCGGCCATCGTGTTGCCTGCCGCGTCCTTGAAGCCGGAGATGTTCACCGTATATGCCGTACTGTACGTAAGACCGCTGTACGCAACCGTGAACACCGTATTGCCGGGAGACCATGTGCCGCCCGTCAGTGCGGGGAGGCTGTTAAGCTGCACCGTGCCCGCCACTCCTGTGTCCATCGCCTCGTCAAAGGTGATGACGATGTCGCCGCTCGCAGCCGCACCCGTGCCGCTTGGCGTTACCGTCGTGACGGTTGGCGCCGTGGTGTCGGGATACGTCGCGCCGGGCGCCACCGTCGCTCCGTTTACCACAATATCACCGCCCGTACTGTTCTTGACGGAGGCTCCCGACTGTACCGTTATGGTGCCGGCGGGAGGCGTTGACGTAAATTCCAGCGTTCCGGCGTTGACAGTCGTGCCGCCGGTATAGGTGTTCGCGCCGGAAAGGGTCAGCGTGCCCGTGCCGTTTTTGGCGAACCCGCCCGCACCGGAAAGGATGCCGCCAAAACTTACGGCGTTGCCGTTGTCGTTGATGACGTTGCTTCCCACGCCGAGCGTCCAGGCTTTGCTGTAGCTCGTGCCGGTCAGGAGCAGGGTTCCGCCGTCCAGCGTGTTGGTTCCTGAACCGATATTGTTGTCGCTGCCGATACTGAGCGTTCCACCGCT
>JAISWE010000153.1 GCA_031271175.1 Bacteroidales bacterium
CGGCGAGTTCGAGGTTGTGCCCAGCGTTGTTGCGGACGACTGTTGGGGGGTGACGGTCATCCTGCGCGACAGCCATGACAATCCCGTTACATCTGCGGATGCGCGGGTGCGGCTTTACCGGGTGGAAGATGACCCGGGACAGATCCCCCACCGTTACGGTACCGCACTCGACTTTGGGGAGGTTTCTGAGGTGTATGAACTGGAGGGGCCGTCCATCGACGGGATTTGCTATGCGATAGTGCCGGTGGGCGCCTACATCGTGAGCGCGGAAAACGTATCCGGCTACCTGACTACCTACTATAGCGAGGACGAAATCAATTACGAGATAACGCCACAGGGCGTCACGCAATGGGCTGATGCTGCGCAGGTTAATGTATGGATAGGAGAGGCGATGCCGGTCATCCTCCCGCTGGTGGCCATCCCCTCGGAGATACCCTCCGGCGCCGTCACCATCGACGGATATGTGTACTACGACGACAAGCAGAAAGCCCGGGTAGCGCGCAATGCCAGCGTGGGCATCTACTATTCGAAGAAAGGCGGCGGCGCAAGCAAACGCTTTGAACCCGACGCCGCCGAGTGGACGCTGATCCGCACCGTCCAGCCCGACGAGGACGCCTACTACATCGTGCAAAACCTGCCGGCAGGCAGATACCTGGTCGTGGCCGACATACCTGGCTACGACCTGACAGGCGGCTACCCCCTGGATGCGGGAGAGGGAGAAACCATCCACGACAACAATTTCTTCGTCAACGACTATGCGCAAGTCATCACGATTTCAGACAATCCCACCTCCGCGCCGACGCCGGAGAACGCAACGTTCCGCCTCTACCCCAACCCGTTCAAAGGCGCGCTGCAGCTCGCCGACGCCGCAGGCAGCACGCTCACCGTCACCACGCTCACCGGCGCAACGGTACATACCCAAAAAGTGACCCGCACGGAAGAAACCGTTCACCTGGGACACCTGCCCGCCGGCCTGTACCTGTTCCGGCTGGAAAAAGACGGCAAAACGAAAACGATGAAAATAGTGAAAAATGACTAACGTCGGGGCAACCCTGTGTGGTTGCCCTTTTTGTTACATTTGGCTATGGCGCATCCCTTACTGCCGTTGCAGTACAAGATTGATTTTTGCATCCTTAATGTTGGCCAGAATGTTAAGCGTCAAGCGCAGCGAACCTGCCACTTGCGAATCTTTCTGTATCAATGCAAGGAAATGTGTCCGAAAATCACCCGTTATGGTAATTTGATGGTTATTCTCGGTTTGCACCGGAAAGTGTAAAGTGGAATCTACACCGCCGGCAGGGTCAAAGCGCCCGCTTAAAATCAATTCGTCGCTCGAAAGGTCATAATCGCCCGAAATGTATGATATTCCTTCATTGTTGTAAATAGTGAAACGCTTGTCGTCCGTGAACTGGAATCCCGGAATGTACTCGCCGGGTATCAGGTGGTACAGATCAATTTTAGCGATTCCGCTATTGAGTTGAATTTCCACAAGCTGCCAATCACCAACGATAAGGTTATCCAGAGATCGTTTCTTCTCCTCGTTGCTGTTACAGGACGTCAAAAGGAATAAATACGTCAATACGCCTGTGCAAATACAATAAAAATGTTTCATCTTTATCTTTTTTGTTGTTTTTATTCCTTAAACGTATTTTATTGAAAAAAGATATATTTTTGGGGAGAAAAAAATGTTAAATTTTTGTTACAATTGGAAAATTGGACTGATAATTATTTACCTTTACAGATTTAAATGGAAAAGATATTAAAAGCCGAAATCATCACGATAGGGGATGAACTGCTGATAGGGCAGGTAGTGGATACCAATTCGGCGTATATTGCCAAAGAATTGAACAGTATCGGGATCGCAGTGTGTCGGATCACTTCGGTGCCGGACGTTCGGCAGCCAATACTGGATGCTTTGAAAGACGCCTCGCAACGTGCGGAAGCGGTTTTGATCACGGGAGGGCTGGGGCCGACCAAAGATGATATTACAAAGTCGGCGTTGGCCGAATACGCCGGCGATCGGCTGGTGATGCACGAGGAGACCCTGCGCCATATCGAAGCCATGATGGCCGCGCGTCATATCGCCATGAATCCGCTGACGCGGCAACAGGCGGAAACGCCGGAACATGCCGTGGTGATCCCCAACCGTTGCGGTACCGCGCCCGGCTTGTGGTTTGAAAAGGACGGAGTGGTACATGTCTCCATGCCCGGCGTTCCTTTCGAGATGAAAGCCATGATGAGGGAAGAAATCCTTCCGCGCCTTCAACCGCTCTCCTCCGGCGCGATATTTCACCGGACGGCGCTGGTTTACGGCATTGCGGAATCGGCTTTGGCCATGCAAATCGAGCGATGGGAAGCGCAATTGCCTTCGCACATCAAGTTAGCCTACCTTCCGTCGAGCGGAATGATCCGTTTGCGCCTGTCTGCTTCGGGCAGCAACAGAGATACGCTTGAAAAGCAAGTGGAAAAGGCGATAGCGGATTTGCGTCCGCTACTCCACCACCACCTGCTGACTGCCGACGCAGCGTCGCCGGAAGAGCTTGCAGGACAGCTATTGACCGAACGGAAAAAAACAGTAGCCACCGCCGAAAGCTGTACCGGCGGCAACATTGCACGGCTGTTGACTTCGATTGCCGGCAGTTCGGGCTATTTTAAAGGCGCGGTAGTGTCGTATGCCAACAGCGTAAAAACACAGCTGCTGAAAGTTCGTCCGGAAGACATTGCCCGCTACGGCGCCGTAAGCCGCGAAGTGGCGGAACAGATGGCACGGCATGTCCGTATGCTGATGAGCACGGATTACGGCATCGCCGTATCGGGAATTGCAGGGCCGGCCGGCGGAACAGACGAAAAGCCCGTCGGAACAGTGTGGATCGCTCTTGCCGACACTTCCCAAGTCACAGCCCGATGTTACCATTTCGGCAATAACCGCGAAAACAATATCCTCCGCGCCAGCAATGCCGCACTAAACATGTTGATAGAAGAATTGAAAAAGGAAAAACAAGAATGAAAATAGCAGATATCAAAAATCTTTGTATTTTTGCAGTTTCATACAAAAAACATGAAAGTAGCGATTGTAGGCGTTAGTGGCGCTGTAGGACAAGCGTTTCTCCAAGTGCTGGAACAAAGATCCTTCCCGCTGGATGAATTGTATCTGTTCGGTTCCGGCAGAAGCGCCGGAACAAGTTACCGGTTCAGGGAGCAAACGATAGTGGTCAAGGAATTGCAAGACAATGACGACTTCAAGGGGATCGACATAGCGCTGGTTTCCGCAGGAGCAGGCGTTTCCCGTACTTATGCCCAAGCGATTACCCGCTATGGCGCCGTGATGATTGATAACTCCAGCGCTTTCCGCATGGACGACGATGTGCCGCTGGTCGTTCCGGAAGTGAATCCCGACGACTGCCAAAACCGTCCCCGCCGCATCATTGCCAATCCCAACTGTTCAACCATCATCATGGTGGTGGCGCTGAAGCCCATACACGACCTTTCTCCCATCCGAAACATCCGGGTGGCCACGTATCAGGCGGCCAGCGGAGCAGGAGCCGCGGCGATGGAAGAACTGAAAACGCAAACATCACAGGTGTTGACCCAGCAACCCGTCACAGTAGATAAATTCAAATACCAGCTGGCATTCAACTTGATACCCCAAATAGACGTTTTTACAGACAATGGCTACACCAAGGAAGAGATGAAAATGCACCACGAAACGCGAAAAATCATGCATGCCGACATCGCCGTGAGCGCGTCTGCCATTCGCGTACCGGTGTTGAGGGCGCATTCCGAAGCAGTGTGGGTGGAAACGGCTTCTCCTTTAGACGTATCCGACGTTCGCAATGCTTTACATCATGCCTGCGGCGTGGTGGTTTGCGACAACCCCGCCGAATACGCCTATCCCATGCCCCTGTATGCCGCCGGCAAAGATCCGGTGCTGGTAGGCCGCATCAGAAAAGACCTGGTAACGCCCAATGGCATCCATTTCTGGTGTTCGGGCGACCAGATCCGCAAAGGAGCAGCCCTCAACGCGGTACAGATAGCCGAATATATCCTCAAAAACCAATAAACGAAAAACAATGTTAAAGCGTAAAAATAATGGTATGATGAAAAAGCGGATCATGCTGCTTGCCATGGCGATGGCTGCGGCAAATGCATTTGCCCAGTTGACGGCGTTGGACGGTTATACCATACCACTCAACAAAAAAGGAGCAACTGTTGGTAAATTTGTTGCTCCTGCCGGCCGGGATGCCGTTCTGATAAAAGACGAGGCAGGTATTTTTCTCATCAACAAAGGCGTCCTTTCTTTGAAAAAAAACACTTCCGTCGCTGCCGGAGCGCCTCGTAGCTATGTCGTTACCGTACGATGCGGGGAGGAAGTAAAAAGTTTTGAATTGGTGAAGGACGAATTTATTCACAACAAAGTGATCGCCCATCGGGGCGCGTGGAAACATCACGGCGTCCATCAAAATTCAATGGGTGCGCTGCGACACGCGATAGCGCTCGGCTGCGAAGGCTCCGAATTTGACGTCTGGCTGACCAAAGACGGAAAAGTAGCGCTCAACCACGACCGCGACCTTGAAGGTATGATTGTGGAAGAATCGAACTTGCCACAATTGCGTACCGTCCTGCTGGAAGAAGGCGAAGTAATTCCAGTGTTGGAAGACTATATCGCCCTGATCAAAACGCAAAATAAAACACGGCTGGTGCTGGAACTCAAATCCGCCAAAAACGGCAGAGCCATCGCACTGACCGACTCGGCGGTGAACATCGTACACCGGCTCAAGGCGCAGGCATGGGTCGATTATATCAGCTTCGACTATGCCGCCGTCACGAAAGTAAGGGAACTGGATCCCACAGCCCATGTCGCCTACCTGACCGACGATGTGCCGATGGATCTGCTCAAAGTGGACGGCATCAGCGGAATAGACTATCACTATGCGCTGTTTGATAAATTGCCGAAACTTTACGAACGCGCACGAATGTTGGGACTGACCATCAACGTGTGGACCGTGAACGACGAACAGCGGTGGAAGACTTTTCTGGATATGAACGTGGACTTTATCACTACCGACGAACCGGCGCTACTGCTGAAAATGACCCAAAAATAACGCACGCATGAAAACTTTTATCGTCATAGCATGGCTGGCATTATCGACAGCTATCAACGCTCAAATACAGTCGGGCAGTTTCCATTGTGTTTGCCCCGATCTCGGACGGGGAGAGTACACGATAGAACTGGACGGGCCTCAACATTTCCGGGAAACGATACCGTCGGGCAATCTTATTCTGTCGAATTTGTTGCCGGGCGATTATATGCTTGTCGTCACCCGTTTGCGCGCGGTCAAAATCAAACAGATGGTGCGAATTGATCCGGGGCGTCGCCTTCGTTTAACACTGTCGGCCAGCGGGAGGAGTCATTCGGAAACGCTACCCGACGCCGGCGCCGTTCACCTGTGTACGGATGTCCAGCGCAACCGGCCACAGACACAACCCGCCCCCTCCCCTCAGCCCATATCTCCGGCCGAGTTGAACCGTATCATCGGTTTCGTTGAAAAAGAAGCCTTTATCGACAACAAACGCCGCATGTTGGATGTTTCGACACATTCCTATCCTTTTTTCACGACAGCACAAGTGGAAAGACTGGCCAGGCTGTTCCCCTTCGACGACGACCGGCTTTTCTGCATCAAGCTACTCGCTCACAAAGTAATCGATCCGGCCAACCTGCCCGCTCTCTCCGTCGTATTCTCCTATTCGTCCGGCAAAAATAAATATTATGATTTCTTGAAAACCATGCCACATCAAAGGTAATTTGCATGTTTAATACTCAGTGTTTGTATTAGTTACATTCATCCGTCAACAGATTCGCCCCATGACCATATATTCCATGCCCCATATTTTTATCTCTGTCTATTTCCAATAAATTCTTATGGGTGATCTTTCAATCATCAGAACTCCAGACCTGGCGCAGATTAGATTGTCGCGATTTTGAAAAACATGGTCAAATTAGAATCCGGATATATGGTTCTGGTATTATTTATGGAATCCAAAACTTTCTCAAGTGCTATTTGCGACCTGTTGTTAGCCAGAGGATAGATTGTAACAGTGAGGATATTATCAGA
>JAISWE010000192.1 GCA_031271175.1 Bacteroidales bacterium
TCTTTCTCAAGGAAGGCAACAAAATCAACCCGCTCATCGGCAATTCCGGCGTATCGGCAGTGCCGGACAGCGCACGGGTATCGCAGGTAGTGGGGCAGGAATACGACAAAACCAACCACTTGTTGATGCACGCTATGGCCCCCAATGTGGCAGGCGTCATCGGCAGCGCAGTGGCGGCAGGCATCCTGCTGAGCTTCCTGTATTAGCAGGCTGCAAAAACAACAGAAGAAAATGCGGATTCAACAAGACGTTTCCGCGTTTTCAGTCTTCTCCTTCCGAAACGGAAAAGAAGATATTATCCGCAAACGGAAGCGGATATTTAGCGTGCAGAGGACAAATATTAAAAATATTATGTCGGTATGCATTATTGCAATTGTTTGATTATGAGGCTTTTGCGTGCGACAGCGTTGAAAAAAACGCAATGAATTTTGTATTCAACAGAAAAAGTATTATTTTTGCGCAAGTTTTTATCAACGGGCAAAGGGGGACGATTTCCCCTTTCTTTATATGTTAAAGGAATGATTTCAAAGGAAGCCGTCAAAGACATCGTATTGTCCGCTATCGGAGGAACCGCCATCTTTATGGTGGACGTCAGTGTGGACGATTCCAACAGGATTGTGGTGGAAGCGGATACGTTCGAAGGGATCACAATTGCCGAGTGCGTCGCCCTCAGCAGGGCGATAGAAGCGCAGCTCGACCGTGAAACCGATGATTTTGAGCTGGAAGTATCATCTCCGGGATTGACTTCACCCATCAGGGTGATAGAACAATACTATAAAAATTGCGGCAGAGCGGTGGATATAGTGAAAAACGACGGACAAAAAATCAATGGAAGCCTGAAATCCGTCAACAGCGAAGGAATTGTGTTGGAAGTAATGGTAAAAACCAAAACGGAAGGAAGTAAGCGTTCTAAAACGGAATACACGTGCCAGCCGTTGAGTTATAAAGAGATTAAGTCAACCCGAGTTACCATAAATTTTAGTTAATTTGATAATGGAAAATTTAAAATTATTGGACACCTTTGCAGAGTTTAAGGAGTTAAAAAACATCGACCGTCCTACTATGATGAGCGTGTTGGAAGACGTTTTCCGCACCACGCTGGCAAAACAGTATGAGTCGGCGGATAATTTCGATATCATCATCAATATTGACAAAGGCGATTTCGAGATATGGCGAAATCGGAAAGTGGTTGAGGATAAGGATTTCACAAGTCCGAACATCCAAATTCCCTTGTCGGAAGCCAAAATGATCGATGAAGACTATGAGGTGGGAGAAGATGTTACGGACGAGGTGAAAATGTCCGATTTTGCACGCAGATCCATCCTGTCGTTGCGGCAAAACCTCTCCGCCCGCATCATGGAACTGGAAAAAGGCAATATTTACGCCAAATACAAAGACCGCATCGGCGAAATCATCACAGGAGAAGTATATCAGGTATGGAAGCGTGAGATCCTGATTCTGGACGACGACGGCAACGAATTGATTTTACCCAAAAACGAGCAGATCGCCGCCGACCATTACCGCAAGGGCGACACCCTGCGCGCCGTCGTGCTGCGGGTGGAAATGAGGACGAACAATCCCCTGATCATCCTTTCGAGAACCTCGCCGGTATTTATGGAGCGCCTGTTTGAACTGGAAGTGCCGGAAATCTTCGACGGGCTTATCACCATCAAGAAAGTAGTGCGCCTGCCGGGCGAAAAAGCCAAAATCGCCGTCGAATCCTACGACGACCGCATCGATCCCGTAGGAGCCTGCGTGGGAATGAAAGGATCGCGTATTCATGGCATTGTCCGGGAACTGCGCAACGAAAACATTGATGTCATCAACTTCACGAACAACCTGCAATTGTACATCACCCGCGCATTAAGTCCGGCAAAAGTGACCTCCATCAAAATCAACGAAGCCGACAAACATGTGGAAGTATTTCTGAAAGCAAGCGAAGTATCGCTGGCTATCGGTAAGGGAGGCTCCAACATCAAACTGGCCAGCCAGCTGATCGGCTACGAAATCGACGTTTATCGCGAAGCCGAAGAAGTGGAAGATGAAGACGTTGATCTGAACGAATTTTCAGACGAAATCGAACCGTGGATCATTCATGAGTTGAAAAACATCGGTTGCGATACCGCCAAAAGTGTGCTGGAACTTAGCACGGACGATCTGATAAAACGCACCGATCTCGAAGAAGAAACCATTCGCGAGGTAAGGCGAATACTGGAATCCGAATTTGAATAACCCCTTTTGTTCAAACCCTATGACAGATAATACAGTGTGACCTGAAAATTACGGACAATGAATACGTAAGCAGATTTTTAGTAACACTTCATTTGATAATTAAAAGCAAAGCAATATTATGTCGGAAGTGAAAGAAATAAGATTAATAAAAGCAGCCAAGGAGTTCAATGTGGCAACTTCTACTATTGTCGATTTTTTGAAGAAAAAAGGACATGATATTGACAGTAATCCCAATTCAAAATTACCTCTGGAGATATACATCCTCCTCGCAAAGGAATACAGTTCCGACGTCAAAGCAAAGATAGAAGCGGAACAACTCAACCTGAGAGGCTTCCGCGAAAAAAAGGAACCCGTTATCGTTGCCGACCCGGTCGTAAAAGAATTTGCAGATGACGATGATGACAGTGAACCGGACATCCTTATCAAGGACACCGCTTCCGGAAAACTGACCTCGCTGACCTCCCTCTCGCAGGAAAAAGAAAGAGAAAAGGAGAAAGAGAAGGAAAAGGAGAAGGAAAAAGAAAAAGGGAAAAAAGAAAAAAAGGAAAGCAACGGCAAGATTCAACTTACCATCAAAGGCAAGCTGGAAGATTTTGTGCAACCACAACCGAAAAAGCCTTCTCCTAAACCGGTAGAAGTCCCGCCCGAAACAGCCCCTCAGTTACCTGAGATGGCTCCCGAAACAAAAATATCCGAAGAAAAAGAGCAAGTCGTTGTTCAGGAAAAACCGGCAGAACAAAAAGTAAACCGGCTGGTTGAAACGGTGAAATTGGAAGGCCCCCACCTGACGGGAGAGAAAATCGACCTGAACCAAAACTGGAATACCAAGCCGGCAAAAAAAACGAAGCAACAACTCGAAAAAGAACGGAAAGCCCGTGTACAGCAGCACAAGAAAGCCGTTGCCGAGAAACTGGCCGAGCAAAAGAAAAACAAACCATCGGGACAAGGACAGGGACAAGGACAAGGACAGGGACGCAAGCCCGAACATCTCCATCTGCCGGGAACTCGCCTTGAGGGGCCGGTCATCGTCGGCGAAATCGCGTTACCTTCTGCCGATGCCCAGAAAGGAAAAAGAAAACGCATCCTCAAAGATACCAAAAAAGTCGATTATAGCGAAAACAAACAAGTAAAAAAACCGGATGTACACCAGGGAAAGAAAAGGAAAAAAACGCTCCATGCGGAAGTCAATGCCGAAGACGTTCAAAAACAAGTAAAGGAAACCCTGCTCAGGCTAACGACAAAAAACACAAAATCAAAAAGTTCAAAATACAGGCGCGACAAAAGAGAAGCCATCAGCCAGCGGATACAGGAAGAGGAAGAACAAATGCAATTGCAACAAAATGTACTGAAAGTAACCGAATTTGCTTCCGTCAACGAATTGGCATCCTTGATGAACGTTCCCGTCAATCAGGTGATAGGCACCTGCATGGCAATGGGGTTGATCGTGTCTATCAACCAGCGTTTGGACGCCGAGACCATGGCGCTGGTAGCCGACGAGTTCCATTTTAAAGTGGAGTTTATCGGCGCCGATGAACAAAACATTACGGAAGAAAAAGATTCCGAAGAAGACCTGCTTCCGCGTCCGCCGATTGTCACCGTCATGGGACATGTCGATCACGGAAAAACCAAACTGCTGGACTATATCCGCAACACCAATGTGATTGCCGGCGAAGCGGGCGGCATCACGCAACACATCGGCGCCTACAACGTGCAGCTGGAGAACGGGCGGCAAATCACTTTCCTTGATACGCCCGGCCATGAAGCATTTACGGCAATGCGCGCGCGCGGAGCCAAAATTACCGACGTGGTCATCATCGTAGTGGCTGCCGACGACGGCGTAAAACAGCAAACAATTGAAGCCATCAACCACGCATCGGCAGCAGGCGTCCCCATCGTTTTTGCCATCAATAAAATCGACAAACCCGACGCCAATCCCGACAAGGTAAAAGAAGAACTGGCCAACATGAACTACCTGGTGGAAGACTGGGGCGGAAAATACCAGTCGCAGGATATTTCCGCCAAAGCGGGTATCAACGTGGATTTGCTGCTGGAAAAAGTATTACTCGAAGCAGAGATGCTGGAATTGAAAGCCAATCCCAACCGGCTCGCCGTCGGGTCGGTACTGGAATCCTCCTTGGACAAGGGACGCGGCTACGTGGCTACCGTACTGGTGCAAAACGGTACCCTGCATACCGGAGATGTCGTACTGGCAGGCAACTACGCCGGACACGTCAAAGCCATGTACAACGAACGCAGTCAAAAAATCGAAGAAGCAGGCCCCGCCATGCCCCTGCTGCTGCTGGGACTGGACGGCGCTCCGCAAGCCGGCGACTCGCTCAATGTCATGAACGACTTCCGCGAAGCCCGCGACATCGCAGCCAAAAGAAGCCAGTTGCAGCGTGAACAAGGGATGCGTACCAAAAAACACATCACCCTCGACGAAATCGGACGCCGCATCGCTATCGGCAACTTCCAGGAACTGAACATCATCGTGAAAGGCGATGTGGACGGTTCCATCGAAGCCCTGTCCGACTCCCTCATCAAACTTTCCACCCCCGAAATACAGGTCAACGTCATCCACAAAGCCGTCGGCCAGATTTCCGAATCGGACGTATCGCTGGCCGCCGCATCCAATGCCGTGATTGTCGGATTCCAGGTGCGCCCTTCGCAAAATGCCCGCAAACTTGCAGAACAGGAACAAATTGACGTACGCATCTATTCCATCATCTACGACGCCATCGAAGAAATCAAGGCGGCAATGGAAGGCATGCTCTCGCCCGAAATCAAAGAAGAAATCGTGGCCACCCTCGAAGTCCTCGAAGTATTCCGCATATCCAAAGTAGGAACCATTGCAGGCTGTATCGTCCGCGAGGGAAAAATCACCCGTACCACAAAAATACGCATCATCCGCGACGGTATCGTGATCCATTCGGGAGAAATAGGCTCCCTCAAAAGGATGAAAGAAGACGTAAAGGAAGTCTCCTCCGGATACGAATGCGGGCTGGATGTTTCCAACTTCAACGATATTCAGGTAAAAGACATCATTGAAGGATACCATGAATTTGAAGTAAAGAAAAAACTGTAACCGGAGTGCGGCAATCATCCGACTGATAAAATGATACGGAAATCCATACCTCCGCCGGTGCAGAAAACGCTCTTTCCCCTGAACGATTTTGCCGCCATAGACTTTGAAACCGCCAATGCCGAACCAAGCAGCGTTTGCAGCGTCGGCATTGTGATTATCCGCAACGGACAGGTTGCCGACAATATCTACCGCCTGATACGTCCTCTGCCGGACTACTATTCGGAGAACAACACCAGCGTACACGGATTAACGGAAAAAGACACCCTTCATGCACCCGCTTTTCCCGACGTATGGTCTGAGATCGCCCCCAAAATAGCCGGACTTCCGCTGGCAGCCCACAACAGCCGCTTTGACGAATCCTGCCTGCATTCGGCACATCAAGCCTACGGCATGTCTTATCCCCCTTACCGGTTCATTTGTACACGCAACGCTGCCAGAAAAATATTCGGCAGAACGCTGCCCGACCACCGGCTGCCCACAGTTGCGGCATACTGCGGATATACGCTGAAAAACCACCATCATGCGCTGGCGGACGCAGAAGCCTGCGCAGCCATTGTACGCTACTTATGGGGATAAAAGACCCAAAAATTTTTATACCGATGATCACTTCTTCGCCATTTTACCACTTTTTTACCACTTTTTCCTGACTTCGCCACAGGGACACCCTACGAATTTCCCCTTTCCCAAAACGTATATTCGTTTTTCCCTAAAGGTATATTCGTTTTCTCCAAAACGTATATTCGTTTTCCCCTAAAGGTATATTCGTTTTCCCTAAAAGGTATATTCGTTTTATCCAAAAGGTATATTCGATAAATATAATGATGCATTGATAATTAGTGTCTGCCCGAAAACTCACAATATCCAAATTGCATCTTTACTACTGGAAATAATCAATCACATCGTCAACCAAGTCCCGCAGGGACGATACTTTATTAACCGTATGCTTTAGCTTACGGACGGTCAATCACATCAGCCCACAGATTTGCACAGATTAATACAGATTGCACAGAATCGTATGCTTTAGCTTACGGACGAGCCATCACAGGCACTGTCTATCACGCAAAGTCCCGCAGGGACAACACTTTATTAACCGTATGCTTTAGCTTACGGACGAACAATCACAGGCACTGTCTATCACGAAAAGTCCCGCAGGGACGATACTTTATTAACCGTTTAAAAATCTCTGCCGTCCCCGTATTTCATGTTCCGAATCCGCATACCACGAGTTGGCCGGTCGCGAATGTTGAGCGATCCGGCTATCTCTTGCCGGCGTTCGGTTTCGCGCAAGCTCGTATGAACAATCCTGTTTTTTTCTCTGTAAAAAAACTTTTTTTTATTTCATACGTTTGGAAAACACGAGTTTTTCATTTAATTTTGTCCTAAAATTTTTCTCATGAAAAAGAATAAATCATTGGAAAAACCGGAAGACTCCGTTTATATCAATCCCCTGACCGATTTTGGGTTCAAACGGATTTTCACGGACAGGGAGTTGCTCATCGCCTTCCTGTCCGACATCGTTGGGACGAAGATTACCGACCTCCGGTACCTCGACCCTGAAGTGCTGGGTAACCAGACGGATGAACGCAAGGCGGTATTCGACCTGTACTGCTACACGGCGAATGAGGAATATTTCATTGTGGAGATGCAGGTGGCGCGCCAGACGTATTTTAAAGACA
>JAISWE010000221.1 GCA_031271175.1 Bacteroidales bacterium
AAGGGGCGTTTCGCTTTCATCGGTAACAGTACCGGTAACAGGGATACCTTGCCGGGCTAAAACCGGCATACAGGGCAAAAGCAAAACCGTGATAAGAAAAATACCGCTTTTTAATTTGCTACTAACCGACGTCACAAGACTTTTTATTTTTAAATTACTATCTAAGCATTTTAAACACATTGTGTTAACCATATGAAATTATGTTAAATTCATCAGACAAATGTATATTTAATTACCGGCATCCAAATACCACGAATATGGTATTTTTATATTCTTATTTGGGGCGTCAATGGCCGCGCCCGGATCGCCCTGTTGCCGCATCCATTTTCGGAGTTCTTTCTCCATTTCGGCAATGCGCTTCTTATATTGCTGCTGGTCGGCAAGATTGTTCAACTCCCGGTTTCCTGCAATGTCCAGCAGAGTTGGGAGGATGTCCTCATACTGGATGATAGCGGCGGTTTCCGTTCCCGCTTGGATACGTGCCGAATAATGGGCTGCCAGTGAACTTCTTACGCCGAGGTTCCAGCATGTCCATTTGCCGCCGGGCAACGACTGGTTGCTGCCGCTTTCCGTGACACTGCCCGAAACGGTGATTTTTTGCCGGGCATTTGCCGAAACAACTGTGATTGCCCACACAATAAAAGAAAAAATGATTATTCTTTTCATATCTTAAACTATTTTATGGCATTTTTTCATGACCCGGCAGCGATAATCAGTCCTATTCCGGCAAGGAAGAGCAGGAACATGGCAAACAGGTACCCTTTCGTTCCGTTTGTTGCATTTTTGAATTCTTTCCATACAAAGACTCCCCAAAGCGCAGATACCAGCGTTGCACCCTGTCCCAGTCCGTAGGAAATGGCTGCACCCGCTTTCCCAGCGGCGATAAGGTTGAAAGCATTGCCCAGTCCCCAGATAAGGCCGCCCAGTATGCCTACCAGATGTATGCGGAATTTACCCCGAAAATAATCGCCGTATGCCACGGGAGCGCCTTCAAACGGTTTTTTCATCACAATGGTGTTGAATATAAAATTGCTGATGAAAATGCCACATGAAAAGACAAACATGGCCGTGTAGGGAGTCATTTTTCCGGAAGCAGGGTTGACAAAGTTGTCCAAATCCATAGACGCTGCTACAAATCGGTAAAAAAACGACATCAATACGCCGGCCAGCAGAGAAATAACAATGCCTTTGGAAGAAACTTTCCGTGCCATTTTTGCCTGCTTGTTATATGCCAGGGCATTGAGCACGATGGCAACCGTTACCAGCGCCACCCCGCCAAACAGGAAGAGGGGATCGCCTTTGGCCGAACCGAGGTAATTGATGATAACACCCAATACCAGCGCCAGCCCGATGCCGACGGGAAAAGCCACCGACAAGCCGGCGAGAGAAATAGCAGTGGCCAACAAAATATTGGCCGCATTAAAAATAACGCCGCCGCCAAAAGCGCTTCCTATGTTTCCCCATTCCGCCTGAGAGAGGTCGGGGATAAAACTGCGCCCTTCGGAACCCACACTGCCCAAGGTAAGCGCCGACACTAAAGAAAAAAGCAGGATTCCGATTACGTAATCCCAGTAAAATAACTCGTAACGCCATGTTTTCCCTGCCAGTTTCTGTGTATTTCCCCACGAACCCCAACAAAGCATGGTAATGAAGCAAAAAATAATTGCCAACGGATAATTATTAACGATAAACATAATGAATGATGATTTTTAGTTATGAATAATGAATTTTTAATTTTTAATTTTTAATCTTTAATAGGTTTTGGTTCAACTGATATCCACTCTGTAAGGAATGGAAGATTGAGCGCCCATTTTCGTTACCGAAATGGATGCGGCTTTACATGCCATTTTTACGGCATCCGTAATGTTCATGCCTTCCGACAGGCCGACGCTCAATGCTCCGCAAAAAGTGTCGCCGGCGGCGGTAGTATCTACAGCTTCCACAGGGACGGCTTCGACTCGGTAATACCGGTCTTTTTCCTGTATCAGCGCTCCCAGCGAGCCTAATGTCAGCACTACCGTGTCGGCGCCCTTTTCACTGATAACTTTCGAGGCTGTTTTGGCCGATTCCCATCCTGTTACCTTAACACCCGAAAGCATTTCTGCTTCCGTTTTGTTGGGCGTAATGATATGCAGCCGTTGCAGCAATTGGCTCGAAAGCGTCTGTGCGGGCGCCGGATTAAGAATCACCTTGATTCCTTTACGGGTGGCTATCTCTGCTGCATACTCTACCGTATTCATCGGTATTTCCAGTTGCATCAGCACAAGATAGGCCGATTCTATTTCCGAACGAGCCTTTTCGATGTCGGCGGGACTGAGTGTTCCGTTGGCGCCCGATGCCACAAGAATACAGTTCTCGCCGTGCGCATCAACGGAAATAAGCGCAACGCCCGACGGATTGTCCGGATCGGAAAAAATATAGTCCGTGCAGATGCCTTCCGTGTGGTACAGTTCGATGGATTGTTTGCCGAACAGATCGTTGCCTGTTTTGGATATGAAGGTAACGTTACCGCCCATACGGGCGGCTGCAACAGCCTGATTGGCGCCTTTTCCGCCCGGATTCATCATAAATTTGTTGCCGATAATCGTTTCTCCCGGCACCGGAAGACGGTCTGCCTTGATCACCATATCGGTGTTGCTGCTCCCGATAATAACAATTTTATTTTTGTTCGTCATGTCTTTTTGAATTATTGATAAGCGACAACCGGTTGACCGGCGAATATCACCGCTTCGTTCATCCATATTTTCGCATCTTTGCGCGGATTCAGCCATTTGAAAACGAGTTGATGCTGCCCGTCGGGTAAACGGTATTTCCAGAACAGATCAAAACGACGTTTCACAAAACTTGCAGGTAAATCGGACGTTTCAAGCAGTTGTCCGTCCAGATAGACTTCCACCTGTGCGGCATATTCCTTGTCGCTGCATTGAACATTGCCTCTCAGCACGATGCCCGTCCCGTTGAATGACAGTTTCGCCGTGTCGGACATCCATCTTTTCATCGACCGTTTTTCCACAGGATAAACGTCTTCGAATCCTTTTTCATAAGGTACAGCCACAGGCGACTGGTAAACGATGGTTACGCTGTCGCTGCCGATTTTTCCCCCGTTGCGTTCAATCATGGCCAACGCCTGCCGGAATCCCATTTGATATGCCTCATGAAGAGAAATATCGGTATGGGCGAAATTTCTGTCCTCTACCTCTTTCAAATTATTCATCCATTTGTCGGGGATACGGTCGTATCCCAGCACGGTGCCGATAATGCCGCCCGCAGAAGCCGGGTTACAGTCCGAATCCTGTCCGCAGCGGGTGGCAATGTCGATGGTCTTGAAAAAATCGCCTTCGCCATACAGCAGTCCGATGACAATATAGGCGCTGTTGATGGATGCGTCAATATTTAACGGAATAAAGATACCTTGCGGGCAACTCAGGTCGGAGCTCCATTTTTTTTCACATTCGAACCATGCGCGTTTCCAGTCGTCCGGATATTGTTCCCACGTTGCCACCACATCGCTGATGCAGCGGTGGAAGGTGCTTTGTTCCGGTATGGTTTTCAGGGCTTCGCGGACAATCCACGCGATGTCGTTCGACACAAAAGCCAGCGAATACATGGCGCCGACATACACTCCGCCGTACCAGCCATCGCCGTAGTTCATGATATGCCCTATCTTGTCCGAAACAGCGGAAGCCGCATTGGGCATTCCGGGCGACATCAGTCCGGCAAAATCGGCCTCGATCTGGTAATCGATATCGGCGGCATGGGGGTTGTTCAGCCAGTGGCCGGATGCGGGCGGCATGATACCGTGCAGGATGTTGTAGCGTGCCGCCTGATTGGCATGCCACAACGAATAGTCGGCCGTAGCAAAAGCCATGGCAAAGGAATCGACCGGAGCGTCAAGCCCTAAACGGTCAAAAACATCCACAAACGTCAAATCCATGTATATGTCGTCATACAGCCCCGGAGCATTATCGTAATACCATTTGATGTAGCCGTCCGGCCACAGTACGGGAATGTAATCCTGTATCATGGTGCCGCAATAGTTAAATTCGGTAGGGCCGCCGTAAGTACATCCGATAGTTTGACCTGCCCAACCTCCTTTAATCTTGTCCATCAGTTGCGCCTTGCCGAGAACAAATTCCGCCGGCATACGCTTGTCGACCGACCGATGAGTACATGCCATGCACGAAAATATGGCAATCACTGTAATAAATATCTTTTTCATTGAAAACAGTTTTAATTTGGAACAAAATTACTACCGACTTTCCTATATTATTTTCAAACAATGCGGTTTTTTAATAATTCTAAAACACCTATTTTGATGCAATTTATAGTTTATTTTATTAATTAAAAGCATATTAAGTATTAGTAAAATCTCAAAATACAATAATTAATAAATATTTCGGCAAAAAGTTCGTATCGTTTGCCGTCTGTTTTGCCAACAATGCTTACCTTTGCCCCTCAAAAATAATCAAAAAATGGACAAAGGATATTTAGGCATGGAGTTGTTGCGTTTTACGACAGCAGGCAGTGTAGATGACGGAAAAAGCACGTTGATAGGGCGTTTGCTCTATGACAGCAAATCGATATTCGAGGATCAGTTGGAAGCGGTAGAAACAGCTTCGCGTCGTAGCGGCAACGAGGAAGTAAACCTCGCTCTGCTGACGGACGGCCTGCGTTCCGAACGCGAACAGGGCATCACCATTGACGTGGCATATCGCTATTTCGCCACGCCAAAACGCAAATTCATCATCGCCGACACGCCCGGACACATCCAATATACGCGCAACATGGTAACAGGCGCATCTACGGCGGATTTAGCCATCATCCTCATTGATGCCCGCAACGGCGTACTCGAACAGACCTTACGCCATTCTTACATTGCATCATTGCTTGCGATACCACATATTGTAGTATGTATCAACAAGATGGATCTGGTGGATTTTTCAAAAAAAACTTATGATGACATCCTGCAAGGGTACCATGCGGTAGCCGACAAACTCCGCTTGCCCGATGTACGTTTTATCCCTATTTCCGCCAAGATGGGCGACAATGTAGTGGCCACATCGGAAAACATGTTGTGGTACAGCGGTCCTACGTTGATGGAACTGCTTGAGAATATTCCGATCTCCCACAAACAAAGCGTTTCGGAGATGCGCCTTCCCGTACAGTATGTGATCCGTCCGATTTCGGATAAGTTTCATGACTTCCGAGGTTATGCGGGACGGCTGTCGGGCGGGACAGTGAAAAAAGGCGATGTCGTAACCGCATGGCCGTCGGGACAGCGTTCCACAATATCCGCCATCACCCAGTGCGAAAAAAAATTAACGGAAGCTTTTACACCCGATTCCATTACCGTACAGCTATCCGACGATATTGACGTCGGCCGCGGAGATATCCTTGCAGGCGAAGGGGAACAGCCCGTCATCTCCCAGGACATTCAAATGATGCTGTGCTGGTTCAACGAACGGCCGCTGCATGTACGCAACAAATACATCATCATGCACACCACACGGGAAACCGTGGGAATCGTCAAAAGCATCCATGCCGTGATAAACATCAACACGCTGGAAGCGGAACAGAGCAGCAATACCTTAAAGATGAACGATATAGCCTCCATCACTGTCCGGACTTCCCGGCCGCTGGTATTCGACGCATACCGAAAAAACCGGATCACAGGCAGCCTGATTTTCGTCGATCCGGATACTTTTGAAACTGTCGGTGCGGGAATGATCGACTGATTTCCAGATGATATCATGAAGCTGCGCTAAATGTTCCGCCCATCACCCTAAGGAATGCGAAATAAATAACTTATAACGGATGATAACGGATGATAACGGATGACAGAGCGTAGAAATAAGAGCTATATCCACAAACAGGCAGTATCGATGAACGGACGCCGACGGAAGCGGTTGCAATCACCGGACGAAACGTTCAAAGAAATTGTTATCGATTAATCCCTAACTCCGTATTCATATAATAATTTAAATACTAATATTTTACAGAAAATATTTACCTAACTTTTGCGGGCTTAGGGATTAATAATTATCAATTATAAAAGTCGTTCCAAAACAAAAACAGGGATAGGATCACTCATTCATTATTCATTGTGCGGATAAAAAAAAATGAAATAAAATTCTCAAAAAACGTCATTTTTATGCCGGACAAATATGGCATAACATGGATTTTGTAAATCGTTGAAAAACAATAAATTATTATTTCCATTTCAAAAAAATTACTTGAAATTTTGGTTTTTTCTCAAAAAATGTATTATTTTTGTCGCAAATATTTAGCTATGAAGTTAATACCAAAGATTACGACATTTATCATCTTTCTACTTTGTATTAAGGTGATTCACAGTCAACCTCTTACGGATTCGGATTCGCTTTTTTTCCCGGTAATTTTACAGGAAACGGATATTTCCATTGAGGACGACGAAATGAGCATAGACTCGCTGATTTCACTTCTCAATGTTGGAAACATTGATTCGACAACCGTTCCTGCTGCGAGGTTGTACGGTTATGTCTGGAACCATCAATTGGTCAATCCCTACGAAAAACGGATGGCGGACATGCCGGATACCGCATGTATTGATTTTTCGCAGTACTGCCATCCGAACAGGAATGTGGTGACTTCCGATTTCGGGTTTCGGCGCGGATGGCGCTTTCACTACGGCATTGATACCCGCCTGAAAGTGGGCGATTCCATTTGTTCTTCCTTTGACGGAATGGTGAGAATTTCCAAACGGGGAAAGGCATACGGCAATTACGTTGTTATCAGACATTTTAACGGTTTGGAAACGGTATATGCCCATTTGAGCAAAACGATGGTGAAGATCAATCAGGTTGTACGCGCAGGTGAAATTATTGGTCTGGGTGGGAATACGGGGCGATCAACCGGTCCTCACCTGCATTACGAGATCCGTTACCTGGGACAACCCATTGCTCCCCGCGATCTGATTGATTGGGAAACCTGTTCGGCCAAATTCAACATGGTGGAACTGAATGCGCGGCATTTCGCGTATGTGAAGGAAATAGAGCAAATTCGCTATTATGTGGTACGGAAAGGCGATACCCTGTCGGGCATTTCGCTCAAAACAGGTGTGAGTATCAGCGCGATATGTCGTTTAAACAATATTAAAAAGACATCTATCCTGCGGATCGGACAACGTTTACGATTTACGTGAGTCGGTTTTGGGATTGAAGCGGTTTATTTGATGTCACGGTTGATGTAAGTCGCATAATCTTTTATAATAGGCGTATAATGCGAATCAAACAGCGGCGAGGATATGATAAAGTCGGCGGTGGCTCTGGTGTTGGCAATCACCACATTGTAAAGCACCGCGATGCGCAAGAGGGCTTTCACATCCACGTCGTGCGGCTGAGGCTGCATCGGATCCCAGAAAAAGATAAGAATATCAATATCGCCGTCGGAAATCATGGCGCCTAATTGCTGGTCGCCGCCGAGCGGCCCTGATTTCAGTTTGAGGATGTGCATGGTACGCCGGTTGTCATTACATTCTTTTTTCTGCGTTAATGCTTCCTCTACCAGCCGGCCTGTTGTACCGGTGCAAATCAGTTTGTGCCGGATCAATATTTCCCAGTTCCATTCTACCCATCCGATCAGGTCGGCTTTCCGGTTGTCGTGCGCCACCAGGGCGATTCTTTTTATTCTTTCCATGAAATATTATGTATAGATTGATACATTTCATCATACAAAATTCGTGCTACAAATGATCCGGCAGGGAAAAAAATGATTTTTTCCGATAAAAATCATAATTTTGTCTGCCGGTTTGAAACGGTCGTTTGCAACAACAAGAGCGGTAATGACAATGGAAAGAAGGCATATCATGCTGGAACGTGATTTTTACATGCGCGACGTATTGGAAGTGGCTCCATCGTTGCTGGGAAAGATATTGGCGTGCCGTACGGACGCGGGATGGTTGCGATTGCGTATCACCGAAACGGAGGCCTATCGCGGGGAAGCCGATCTTGCCTGCCATGCGAGCAAGGGACGTACGGCGCGTACCGAGGTGATGTACCACTCCGGCGGCGTTGTTTACGTTTATCTTATTTATGGTATGTATTGGATGCTGAATGTGGTGACCGGCAGGAAGGACGATCCTCAGGCTGTTCTGGTGCGCGGGCTGGAAGGATGTTACGGCCCCGGACGGCTCACCCGCAGACTGCATATCGACAGGAGTTTCTATGGCGAAGACCTTACGCGGTCTTTTCGCATCCGGATCGAAGATGACGGTTTTGCAGCGGACTATACGACCGCTCCACGCATTGGCGTGGATTATGCCGGCGAATGGAAAGACAAACCCTGGCGCTATTCGCTGAAAATATCCGGCAACCCGTAGTTATAACTGTTTTTTGTCCGGTTCTTTCCGTTGCGACATCAGCAGCGGGGATTCCAGTTCAATGCCTTCTTCCGTCAGCACATTAAGAATGTTCGAATTAAGTTCGGTGATGATGCGGGGAATGTGGTTGGCATCCGGAATGTAAACATTGATTTCGTAATAGTTATAATAATCCTCCAGCCCCATATCCAGCACAAAAGGTTCCCGGTCGTGCAGTATTCCTTCCGTCCTCCGGGCAGCCCTGATAAGATATTCATGCGCCTTCTGCCACGGTACCTCATAACCTATTGCCACTTTGGTATGGATAATCAGGCCGTAATCGCGCGCCGATGCACTGTAGTTGGTGGTGGGAGAAGAAAGGACGAACGAGTTGGGAATAGTGACGATTTCATTTTTGACGGTCTTGATTCTTGTCACAAAGGAGGTTTTTTCGATCACGTTTCCTTCGGTTTCGTTGAGTTTGATGAAATCGCCGGGTTTAAACGACCGCATGTAAGTCATGATAAGCCCTGCAAGGATGTTGCTGATAGCGCTGCTGGAACCCAGCGAAACAATCAGACCTACAAAAATGGATATTCCCTTGAACGTACCTGTTTCGGCGCCCGGAAGAAACGGAAAAATCATGGCAATCATGAAGGCATACAACAGGAACTTGACAATGTAGTAGGTGGGCATCGCCCATTCGGTATAAAATCCCGGAATTTTTAACTTTTCGTTTTGAATCTCCCGGGCAACATAAGCAATGAATTTTATCAAATATTTGATTATCATCCAAATAATAATAATGGTAAACAGATTGGGGATGTAATTGATAACAGCGTAAAAAATATGTTTGACCGGATCGATGATATACCCCATCAGTTTGGAAGCCAATGGTTTGGTTTGAGGGAAAACCGAAAAAAGAAGCGGGAAAAATATCAGTAATTGTATGAATATCAACAAATATCGAAGCAGATTGACCAGCATTGCAGCGAGATTTGCCTGACGGTTGGCATTTAGCAATTCGTAGTTGTTGAAAACAATGGGTTTAAACCATTTTTGCCGGTTGGTTTTGATCCGCAATTTCATTTTCCGGTATAACAAGTTGATTAAGTAGAAAATGACGCCGTTAATCACTAATACCAGCAGAAAAAGCCCCATTCTTTTGGATATCCATGCAAGGCTGCTTTTCGCCTGTACGGATTTTACGGCGGCGATGATGCTTTTTTTCTGCATGTTTGCCAGCGAATCGAGGCCCATGTCCATCCAGAGCGCGTCGTTGCCGGTAACGGAAGCGATCACTTTCCGGAGGTACATGATTTCATACTGCCGGTCGTTTTCCAGATAAAGCAGGCAAATGGAATCCGGCGCCACTCCCCGTGTTTTGGCAAGCGAAATGATCGCTGTTGCCGCATTGGCGGCTCTTCCGGCTGCCGATACCGTACCATGAGACGCATAATACATGAAAAGCGTATCGCCGTTTACTACCAAAGGCTCTCCCTTCACGGTTTTACGAAGCGCTGCTGTCTTCATTTTCCCGACGGTTTGCCGCAACGAATCGGAAAGATAGCTTCTCAGCAATTCCTCATACAGGAGTTCGTTCAACTCCATTTGCCGGAGCTGCTCCTCCAGTCCGGCTATCCGTGCCGAATCCTTTGTCACCGAATCCTTACCGTGTCCTATCTGGGAGGATTCATCCAAATTGTCCAGAAATTTTTCAATTGCAGATATTTGTGCATTTGAAACGGTTCCGAAAGAAAGACAAAGAAGAAAAGAAAAAAATACCCGTCTCATTTTTGATTTATACGTTTGATTATTACAGATATAAATGCAAATATTTCTTTTGCATTACGCGATAAATATACCATTTATTTGTTAAATGAAAAAAATATCTCTTCATTTTGCGAAATCCGAAAATAATCTTGTAATTTTGCAGCATCATAATCAAAGATGAACGATATACACATCACAAGAGGATGTTTTCATGTGCCTGCTGAAAATTCGGATGACAAAACGCTCCGAAAGGCGCATTTTTGCTGTGGAAAGAACAAAATGGACGTATGCAACTGGGCGGACGGCCTGCCCAACGACGGCTCCGATCATCATTTGGTGG
Source organism: Bacteroidales bacterium (assembly GCA_031271175.1). Classification (GTDB taxonomy): domain Bacteria; phylum Bacteroidota; class Bacteroidia; order Bacteroidales; family UBA4181; genus JAIRLS01. The sequence continues at coordinate 10,449 of JAISWE010000221.1, forward strand.
AAATCAGATTCAAGAATACACGGAAGGCCTATTACGTCAACCATACCGGTATCCCTTTAGCCAAAGGTGATATTGTAGCGGTGGAAGCATCTCCCGGCCACGATATCGGCGTGGTTTCGCTCACCGGGTTACTCGTGCCTTTCCAAATGAAAAACAAAAAAATACCTGTTTCCGGATTGAAAAAAATTTACCGGAAAGCCAAATCCGTCGATATTGAAAAATGGTTTCAAGCCATTGAAAGAGAACCGGAAACCATGCGCATCGCCCGCCAGATGGCGAACAGCCTGAATATTACTATGAAAATCAGCGATGTAGAGTATCAGGGAGATAAAACCAAAGTCACTTTCTATTATGTCTCCGACGACCGCGTTGATTTCCGGCAACTGATCAAGAATTTTGCCGAACATTTCAGAGTGCGCATTGAAATGAAGCAAATCGGCTCACGGCAGGAAGCCGGAAAAGTAGGAGGCATAGGTACTTGCGGTCGCGAACTCTGCTGTTCGAAATGGATGTCCTCTTTCGCATCGGTGACCACCAGCGCCGCACGTTATCAGGATATGGCTCTCAACCCGCAAAAACTGGCGGGGCAATGCGGTAAACTGAAATGCTGCCTCAATTTCGAATTGAGACACTATATCGAAGCTCAAAAAAATTTCCCCGATACCTCCATTCCGATAGAAACGGAACAGGGCAAGGCCTACCACTTCAAAACCGATATTTTCCGCCGTATTATATGGTATTCGATCGGGAGCGACAAGGACAAAGATAACGATAACGTAAAATACATCCCGCTTGACGCGGATGTAGTGACGGAATTGCTCCGACAAAACCGGAAAGGCATCAAAGTGAAGGAATTGCTTGCCAACGAAGACGTTCAATCCCTGCAAAAAACAGACATCAGCTATCTTAATGCGGCAGGCGAAGACAGTATCAGCCGTTTTGAAGAACGTCGCAAAAAAAGAAAAAAGAAAGAGAAAAAGCCACAGCAAGGCCGACCGTCGTCGCCCAAAACGACGCCCGAAAACGAAAAAGGAAAAAATCACCGGTCATCCGGAGAAACCGCCTCTTCCAACACTCACCGCCGCCGCGACCGGCCAAAAAATCAAAACGAAAAATGAAAAAAAGCCCCATTCTCAACAACCGGAATAAATGGATGGCCATTGGCGTAGCAGCGCTGTTGCTGGCCTCGTGCGACACGAATAAAATATACGAAACCCATCTTCGTATTCCGGACGACGGCTGGAAACAAAACGACATCAAACGTTTCAACGTGTATGTTGCCGATACCGCAAGCGCCTGTAATATTTACATTAATGTGAGAAACAACAACCAATACAAATCAATGGAATTGTGGCTGTTTGTCACCGTCGGTTCTCCTTCGGGCAAGCGACAACGCGATACCGTAAGTATCCGTATTGCAGACGAATACGGAAAATGGATCGGCAACGGATTGGGTTCTCATTTTGATACGCGCCTGCTGTTCCAGAAAGACATCCGTTTTCCCGAAACGGGTATCTTCACTTTTGAATATGAACAGGGCATGAGAGACGAACCGCTCATCGGTGTCGAAGACATCGGTTTGAGAATCGAAAAATCGGAATCTTCCTCTTTGGCGGATGAAGAGATGCAAAATAAATAGTGTCTGCCCGAAAACTATTATATTGTCTGAAAATTTTCGTACATTCATCACTGCGTTTACAATGACACTTTTCATAACTGCATGTTTTCGAGTGGATTCATCCCGCAGGGACTTGGTTGACGATGTGATTGATTATTTCCAGTAGAGACGCAAAATTTTGCGTCTCTACGAAATGAATATTTGCAATGACGATTCGTAGTTAAGATTATTATGCTGCGTTTTTCAATGTCTTATACAAAATGTCAATGAAGCGAAGGAAAAAGATTCGAATCCTTTTTCTCATACAAGTATCTATAAATTTAGATATTGTGAGTTTTCGGGCAGACACTATTTAGGGTGGCGCATTGTCGAAGTCAGGAGAAAATGTATATTTGCACTATTATTCAAAAACCGACAGAGATGGATGCTCAAAAAGTAAAACGCTTACCGTACGGCAATTCGAATT
>JAISWE010000114.1 GCA_031271175.1 Bacteroidales bacterium
TCTTCCGGCTTTTCCAATGATTTATTCTTTTTCATGAGAAAAATTTTAGGACAAAATTAGATGAAAAACTCGTGTTTTCCAAACGTATGAAATAAAAAAAAGTTTTTTTACAGCGGAAAGATACAAAAAATGATTGTCTTAAACAGGCTTTTTTATGGCTATTTTATTGAAATATAAATAGATAGCTTTGTTTTAAGGAGTGACTAATTATGGTCGTATCGCTTACAGTCATTCATCCTCTTCCAATGTACGCAAAATCGGGTTTAAGCTGCTTTTGATGTACGAACGGAGGTGGCTGCACGACTTCATTTTTATCCGTTTGTGTGTAATTGGGAATTTAATGCTACCTTTGCAGTCAAACATTTCATTCTCATGAAGGGCAAAGCATCAAGAAGCATTCGCAGAAGATTAAGGAGTTCGTATGTCACCTCCATTATTAGTATTTCGTTGGTATTGTGTCTGTTAGGCACTATTGGTATTCTTTTGCTGACGGCGCACCGCATCAGCAGGTATGTAAGGGAAAACGTTGGTTTTTCGGTTTTCCTGAAAGATCAGATGAAGGAAGCCGATATCTATCAGTTGCAAAAGACGTTGGATGCGGCTGGGTATGTGCGTTCCACGAAGTATGTTACCAAAGAGGCCGCCGCAGAGGATTTTTCCAGAGAATACGGCGAAGATTTTATCGGTTTTTTGGGTTATAACCCTTTGCTGGCTTCCATTGACCTGAAGCTGGATGCCCGCTATGCCAACAACGACAGCATCGGGAAGATTGAGCGGCAGTTGCTGAAACATTCGGGGGTAAAAGAAGTATCCTATCAACGGAGCATGATCCATGCGATCAACGATAATATGCGGAAGATAAGCCTGTTTGTTTTTGCTTTCAGTGTTTTGCTGTTGGTCGTTTCCATTGCGCTCATCAATAATACCATCCGTTTGTCTGTTTATGCCCGCCGGATGTCGATCCGCACCATGCAATTAGTGGGCGCCACCAACAGGTTTATCCGGCGTCCCTTCCTGTGGAGAAGCGTATTACATGGAATGTGCAGCGCTTTCATCGCTATGGGGATATTGATGGCAGCCCTTTACTGGATGCAGGGACAAATGGAAAACATCATCAGCGTGCATGACATGCAAATTGTCGGGAGCCTGTTTCTGATCGTATTCGTGCTGGGCGTCACCTTAAGCTGGATATCCACTTGTTTGGCCGTAAATAAATATTTGAAGATGCGAACAGACCGGCTTTATTGAGTGAACAAATCCGGCAACCTGTCGTTTTTTGTGAAGCGACAGGCCTGAATGCCTGCACTGCGCGCTCCGGTGATATTGCGCTCCAAATCATCAATGAAAAGCGTTTCGGCAGGTTTCATGTTTTCGGATGTCAGCACGTACTGAAAAGCGTCTCTGTCGGGTTTGCGAAAACCTATTTCATGCGAATAGAAAGTACGGTCGAATAAATCCGGTAACAAGGGACTGCCTTTTTCTTTTTCCAGTTTATCCAGGTAATAATCCATGTGTATCTGATTGGTATTGCTGAACAGGTAAAGTTGGTAGCGGTCGCGCAAGCGGCGAAGCAACGCAATATTTTCATCGGGAAAATCGAGCAGCATGGCGCACCATGCGTCATCGATCTGCCGGTCGGTGAGAGGAAGGCCGGCATGGCGACGAATAGCCTCTCTGAAGGAGGCAACGGCAATCGTTCCGGTTTCCAGCCGATTGAAAATATCCGTCTGTTTCATAAGCGTGTACAGCTGGTCGAAATCGGCAACGCCCAATTCCCTGAAACGCTCCAGCGTCAGTTCGGGGTGAAGATGAATAAGCACATTGCCGAGATCAAAAATAATATTTTTAATCGGCTTGTTCATAATGTTTTGCTCTCTTAATCGGGCAATAAAAGCGGGATGAAGCATAAATAAATTGAGACTAAAATTTGCTATTTTTTCTGCAAAGATGTAACTTTGCCGGGCAATTTCAAAATAAATCAGGTCCCTTAGCTCAGTTGGTTAGAGCACCTGACTCATAATCAGGGGGTCGTAGGATCATGCCCTACAGGGACCACACCGAATATCAAATGCGGTCACCACTCGCGCTTGTCGGGCGAAAAACCGTGCCGCGCCTTATATTGATTATCAAAGATGAAGATCAAAATCATAGATACTACCCTGCGTGACGGGGAACAAACATCCGGCGTAGCTTACACGGCAAGTGAAAAATTGCATATCTCGCGCCTGCTGCTCGAAGAAGTCAGAGTGGATTGTATTGAAGTCGCTTCTGCGCGGGTTTCGGCGGGAGAGATGGAAGCCGTGAAGCGCATCACCGAGTGGGCAAGCAGTACCGGACGATTATCGCAGGTGGAAGTGCTGGCCTTCATCGACGGCGTACAGTCCATCCAGTGGATTCGCGAAGCCGGCGCCCAAACCGTCAACCTTTTGAGCAAAGGGTCGTTGAGACATCTGACTAAACAGCTGCGCAAAACACCCGAAGAACACCTTGCCGACATTCGTGCAACCGTAGAAAAACTCATGCAACTGGGGATGACGGTCAATCTCTATCTCGAGGACTGGAGCAACGGCATGAAACATTCGAAGGATTATGTGTTTTTCATGCTGGATCATCTGAAAAACCTGCCTTTACAACGCATCATGCTTCCCGACACACTGGGAATACTGACTCCCGAAGCAACCTTCCGTTATTGCGAAGAAGTATGCGGGCGATATTCCGGCATCTCTTTCGACTTTCACGCCCACAACGACTACGACCTTGCTGTTGCCAACTCGCTGGCAGCCGTAAAAGCCGGCATACGCGGCATCCACGCTACCGTCAACGGGCTGGGAGAGAGGGCAGGCAACACGCCGCTGGCAAGCATCGTCGCCGTGCTGAAAGACCATACGGACGCGGAAATGAAAGTGAACGAAGAGAAACTGACCATCGTCGGCAAAATGGTAGAAACCTTTTCGGGCATACGGATACCCGCCAACAAACCGGTAGTGGGCGAAAACGTCTTCACGCAGGCCAGCGGCATACATGCCGACGGCGACAACAAAGACCTCCTGTACTACAACGATTTGCTTCCCGAACGGTTCGGACGTGTCCGCAAATATGCGCTGGGAAAAACCTCCGGAAAGTCCAACATCCTCAAAAACCTCGAAGAATTGGGCATCCGTCTTGACCCGGCAGCCATGCGGCGAGTTACCGAGCGCGTCATCGAACTGAGCGACCGCAAAGAAAACGTCACCTCCGAAGACCTGCCCTACATCATCTCGGACGTATTGCAAAGTGAAGGAACCGAACAACGGATCAAAGTACGCAATTATTCGCTCACCGTCGCCGAAGGGTTGAAATCCTCGGCCACCCTCAGCCTTGAGGTGGACGGCGTCCGCTACGAAGAAACCTCCTCCGGCGACGGACAGTACGACGCCTTTATGAATGCCCTGCGAAAAATTTACACCCCGCTCAACCGGCTCCTGCCGAAACTTATCGACTATACGGTAACCATTCCGCCCGGAGGCAAAACGGACGCCCTGGTGGAAACAGTTATTACGTGGGAAACGGCAGACCATCGGGAATTTAAAACACGAGGCCTGGACCCGGATCAGACAATTTCAGCCATTCAAGCAACCGTAAAAATGTTAAACATTATGTAAATCAGGCGAAGAAAGATGATTAAGATACGCGACCTCAACAAAACCTATTTCGGCGCTACGCCGCTGCATGTGCTCAAAGGCATCTGCATGGATGTGGATGAAGGCGAATTTATTGCCATCATGGGAGCATCGGGGTCGGGGAAATCCACATTACTGAACATTCTCGGAATTTTGGATAGCTACGACAGCGGCGAATACTGGCTGGGAGGCGTTCTTATCCGTAATTTGAGCGAAACAAAGGCGGCCGTCCTGCGCAACCGGAAAATCGGCTTTGTCTTCCAATCGTTCAACCTGATTGCTTTTAAAAATGCCATGGAAAACGTAGCGCTGCCCCTGTATTACAAAGGCGTCGGTCGCAAAAAACGGAACATGCTGGCCATGGAGTACCTGGACAAGATGGGATTGAAAAGCCATGCCGACCACCTGCCCAACGAGCTGTCCGGCGGACAGAAACAACGGGTGGCCATTGCTCGGGCTTTGATTACCCAACCGCAGATGATTCTCGCCGATGAACCGACAGGGGCGCTGGACAGCGTTACTTCGGGCGAGATGATCCGGCTGCTGAGAGAAATCAACGCCGCCAACGGCATCACCATGTTGCTGGTAACCCATGAACAGGCCGTAGCAGAGGCTACCGATCGTATAATTCATATCCGCGACGGCGTAATCGGCGGCGATTAATAGCAACCTGTATGTTCGATGCCATCAAGGAAATCATATCCACCATCAAGGAAAACAAACTCCGTACCATTTTAACGGGGTTTGCGGTAGCATGGGGCATCTTTATGCTGATTGTCCTGCTGGCCTCGGGCAATGGCTTCCGCAATGGGGTGATGGCCAACTTCAGCAGCCGGGCTGTCAATGCCGTAAGCGTGTATCCGGGATCCATGTCCATGCCCTACAAGGGATTGCCTGCGGGACGTAATATCAGGTTCGATTTCAGGGATTTCAATATGGTCAGGGATAAAATTCCCGAAGTAGCGTATCTTTCCGCAAGCATGGGTACCAACCTTACGGTTTCCTACGGCGAGGAGTACGTCTCGTTAAGGGCTAACGGCGGTACATCCGACCTTGCACACATCAACAACATCAAAATCGAGGAGGGAATGGGCAGGTTTATCAACAGGATTGACGATCAACTCAGGCGCAAAGTGATGGTGATTCATCCCGACCACCGGAAGATATTGTTCAAAGACGGGAATCCTGTGGGGAAATATCTGACGGCGGGCAACACCGTCTTTCAAGTAATTGGCGTGTACAGCGAGTCGCAGCATTTCAACAGCAACAACCCTCCGGCATATATCCCCCTGTCCACCGCACAAACACTGTACAACAGGGGCTATGGTTTCCGTAACCTGGAATTTACCGTGCAAGGGCTGACCACGTTTGAAGAAAACGAAGCGTTCAATACAAAACTGCGCGAAAGATTCGGACAGTTGCACGGTTTCGATCCTGCCGACCGTTCGGCGCTGTACATCTCAAATTCTGCCCAGCAGTCCATCAGAACCCAGAACATGTTCGGCATCATTAACGTCTTTCTGGTGATTGTAGGTCTGGCTTCCTTGATGGCAGGCATTGTAGGCGTAAGCAACATCATGGTGATCACGGTGAAGGAACGTACCCGCGAAATCGGCATACGGAAAGCCATCGGAGCATCGCCGGCGGCCATCCTGCGGCTGGTCATTCTCGAATCCGTCTTTGTGACTACCTGCGCCGGTTATGCAGGCATTGTACTGGGAGTAGGGCTTACCGAGCTTGCCGGTTACCTGCTTTCGCAGAGCGGCGGGGAAAAGGGCGAAACTTCCATCTTCCTGAATCCCACCGTGGACGTGAGCGCCGTGTTCCTCACCACGCTCCTGTTGATAGTGTGCGGCACCGTAGCGGGACTGGTTCCCGCGCTCAAAGCCGTAAGAGTAAAACCGATCGAAGCCATGAGAGCGGAATAACAGCGGTACGATGAAACATCCCATCAAAAACAACAGATAATGTTCGACCTTGATAAATGGAAAGAAATATGGGCGACCATCACCCGGAACAGGACACGAAGCATCCTGACGGCGTTCGGCGTATCGTGGGGCTTATTCATGTTCATCCTTCTGGTAGGATTCGGCAACGGTTTCAAAAAAGGCGTCATGGACAATTTCAGCGGCATATCGCCCAATGCCTGCTTTTTCTGGACTAACCGCACCAGCGTACCTTTTGAGGGTTACCGCAAAGGCCGCCGGTGGGAGATGAACAGCAAAGACCTGACGCTCGTCCGCGAAAAGGCGCAATCGGTGAAATATATCTCGCCCATGCTCTTTTCGGGCATCAACACGGTAAGAGGCAATAAAACAGGCTCATATACGATGATGGGCGTTTTTCCCGACCAGTTCGAGATACAGAGCATGTACATCCTGCACGGCAGGCTCATCAACGATATCGACATAGCGCAATCCCGCAAGGTATGCTTTATCGGCAGGGAAGTCTATGAAACGCTTTTTTCCATGGGGGAAAACCCTGTCGGGGAAAGCATCCGCGCAGGGGGGATATACTACCGCGTGGCGGGTGTGGGAGCACCTGTTTCGCCTGACATCTCTATCGGCAGCAATCCCCTTCAAACCGTCTATATCCCTTTTTCCACCATGAAGCATACCGGCCGCTGGGGTGATGTGGTGGATCTGCTCGCCGTAACGACAAAAACAACATACGACGCGGAATTTACGGAACTCGAAGTAAAAGAAATCATCAAAAACAACCACAACATTGCGCCGGAAGACAGCAAGGCGATGGGCAGTTTCAACGTAGAAAAGGAATTTAGAATGGTGGAAAACCTTTTTACGGGCATCAGCGTATTGATATGGATTGTCGGTATGGGAGCGCTGTTTTCGGGCGTCATCGGTATCAGCAACATCATGCTGGTGACGATCCGCGAACGGATGCGCGAAATAGGCATCCGCAGGGCTATAGGCGCCAAACCTTTTGCCATCATATCCCAAATATTGAGCGAAAGCTTTGTGCTTACCTCTATTGCCGGAATGGCGGGACTTCTGGCGGGCATCGGGACGCTTACCCTTGCACAGCAAATGATAACAACCGAATCGAAAGTGGTCATCATCCCTTTCGTATCGTTCCGTCTGGCGCTTGCGGCAGTGGGGATTCTCGTCTTTTCGGGGCTGATCGCCGGACTGATGCCCGCCCTGAAAGCGCTTCGCATCAAAGCCATCGACGCTATACGGGATGAATAGTGAATAGTGAATAGTGAATAACGAATAGTGAATAACGAATAGTGAATAACGAATAGTGAATAACGAATAACGAAAATAGTAATGAAAAAGTTTTTCAAAATTTTGGGATTGGCAGTCATAGCTGCCATTGTGCTGGGTACATTTTATATGCTTTGGAAAAAATCGCAGCCGAAAATCACAGTGTACGAGGTGTTGAAAGTAGAACGGAGAAACATTGAAATGATATCTGTTGCTACCGGCAAAGTGGAACCTCGAAACGAAGTACTGATCAAGCCCCAGATATCAGGCATTATCTCCGAACGGTGCAAGGAGGCGGGCGATCATGTCAAAGCGGGAGAAGTGATTGCCGTAGTGAAAGTTATTCCCGAGATGGCTTCGCTCAATTCTGCCGAATCGCGTGTGAGGATGGCCGAAATCAATCTCAAACAGGTAAAGACCGAATACGAACGGCAGAAAACCCTTTTTGAAAAAGGCGTCATCACCGGATCGGAAATGGACAAGGTGCGTGCCGACTATGACAAGTCGGAGGAAGAGCTGAACAACGCCCGCAACAATCTTGATATTGTGAGAGATGGCATTTCACGTAAAATGGAACAGCAAAGCAACACACAGGTACGTTCCACCATCGACGGCACAATTCTTGACATCCCCGTTAAGGTTGGCAATTCCGTGATACAGTCCAACACTTTCAACGACGGAACCACCATTGCTTCCGTAGCCAACATGAGCGACATGATTTTTATCGGAAAGGTGGATGAAACGGAAGTAGGCCGCGTTCATTCGGGAATGCCCATCAAACTTACCATCGGCGCGATCAACGACCGCAAGTTCGACGCCAGCCTTGAATACATTTCCCCCAAAGGCGTTGAAATCAACGGTGCCATACAGTTTGAAATCAAAGCGGCCGCCAAAATCCCCGATACGGTGATGGTGCGGGCAGGCTACAGTGCCAATGCCGAGATTGTGCTGGCAAAAGCGGACAGCGTACTGACCGTTCCGGAAAGTACGCTCACCTTTAGCGGCGACACCACTTTCGTGCATATCCTCACCGACAGCGTCGCCGTTCCGAAAACGTTCGTCAAAAGAGCCATCCGGACAGGACTGTCCGACGGCATCAATGTAGAAGTCAAGGAAGGTGTGGAGCAGGGGATGAAAATCAGAGGCAATCCCAAAATCACACCGTCGCCGCTTAAACGATAACCCTTCCATCAACCGGATCATGAAAACATCACTCATCGGAAATATCTTCCCGGCACTCAGGCCTAAAATACTGTGCCTCATGTTTATATGGGCAAGCCACGCCGTTAAGGCACAGGACAAATGGACGCTGAGGGAATGTATCGACTATGCCGTCCAAAACAATATTGCAGTGAAGCAACAGGAACTGGCCGTTGAAAATTCCGAACTGGAACTGAACACCAGCCTCAACAGCCGCTTGCCCAGCTTGAACGCCGACGCCGGCCAGAATTTCAATTTCGGACGCTCTCCCTCCATGGCAACAGGTGTTTACGAACCCAACAGGTCGGCAAGCACCGGTTTTTCCGTATCCTCCTCCGTGCCGATCTTCACCGGGATGCGCATCAACAACGAAATCAAAAGCAACAGGCTGAACCTGATGGCAGCCACCGAAGGACTGGAAAAAGCCAGAGATGACCTTTCGATGAATATCGCGCTCCGTTATCTCGAAGCGCTTTTCAAAAAAGAAATACTGAAAGTGGCTGCCGAACAACTCGCGCTGACAAGCAAACAGACAGAACGCACCGAAACGATGGTGGCCTCCGAAATCGCTCCGCGTTCGCAACTGTACGATATCAAGGCTCAACTTGCAGGAGACCGGGTCAGCCTCACCAACGCCGCCAACGACCTTGCACTGTCGCTGCTCAACCTGGCGCAACTGCTTAACCTGGAAAAAACGGAAACTTTCGATATCGTTGAGCCGGAACTGCACGACAGCATCGTATCCGGCCTGCTTCGCTCGCCCGACCGCATATATGAAACGGCGGTAGAGAACCGCCCGCACGTGAAAGAGGCCGAATACAGGCTCCGAAGCAGCGAGTTGGGCGTCAAAGTGGCGCAATCCCGCTATTGGCCTTCCATTAGTTTCGGAATGTCCTACAACAATGGCTTCAACTATGTCTTCGATTCCGGCAACAACAATTCGGGCATCTCCCATCAGTTGAAAAACAACCAGCGGGAAGCCATCGGACTTAACATGAATATCCCTGTCTTTAACCGTTTTCAGGTGCGCAATTCCGTGCAGGCAGCCCGTCTGAACCTGCAAAACCGTATGCTGGAACTGGAAAACATCAGGCAAAACCTGCAAAAGGAAATACGGCAAGCCTGCCAAAGCGCTGCCGCCGCTCAAGCAAAATATGCTGCCACCGAAGAAGCCTGTAAAGCGGCCGAAGAAGCGCTTGCTTATGTCGAAGAACGCTATAGAGTAGGAAAGGCAACAGTGTATGAATTTTCCGAAGCGCAGGCGAAACTATTCGGCGGCCGTTCGGAACAGTTGCAGGCAAAATATGAATACATCTTCAGAATGAAAATACTGGATTTCTACATGGGAGAAAAAATCGAATAGTTGAAAAACGGACTGTTCATGTTTTCACATTGTGAAAAACATTCTGAACATCTTCGTCTTCTTCAAATTTGGCCAGCAGTTTTTCAAATTCTTCGTATTGCGCACCGTCTAATTCTTTGGTATTCAGCGGAATCCGTTCAAATTCGCAGCCAAGCAGTTCGCATCCATTGTCCTCCAAATATTTTTGCAAAGTTCCGTATGCATTGAAGTCGGCATAAATGACGATTTCGCCGTCTTCGACAAAAACCTCTTCAACGCCGTAATCGATCAGTTCCAGTTCAAATTGTTCAAGGTTAAGATTTTCTTTTTCCCTGATTTTAAAGATACATTTGCGTTCGAACATGAACTCCACCGAACCGGATGTTCCCAGCGACCCGCCGAATTTGTTGAAATAGTTGCGAATATTGGCTACCGTACGGGTAGAATTGTCGGTTGCCGTTTCCACCATTACCGCTATTCCGAAAGGGCCGTAGCCTTCATACACTACTTCCTTATAATCTGCCTGATCTTTCGATATAGCCCTTTTAATGGCGCGTTCTACTGTTTCTTTCGGCATACTGGCGGCTTTGCCCATCTGGAGCAGCATCCGCAGTCGCGGGTTGGCATTGGGATCAACACCTCCTGCCTTCACGGCGATGGTAATATCCTTACCTATTTTGGTAAAGGTTTTCGCCATACTTCCCCAACGTTTCAACTTGCGTGCTTTCCGGTATTCAAACGCTCTTCCCATTTAACAATGCGGTTTAATGTTTTGTTGCATCTTCTTTGATTAACAGGTATATCCTTTTTCGGTATTGCCAGAGCAACGCACAAAGCAAACCTATAATGGCGCTGATAATGCCGCATGTGTACATGTACCAGCTCATCGTGCGATCTTCTTCGCCCAATGGCGTGAAATCCTGAATGACGGATATGGGCTGTTTGAAAAGCGCCGTATCTCTTTCGTATGCCTGCTTTTGGGAATACAGCGCCAGCATGTCGGCATGAAAAAGTTTCAGGTCGGGCTTGTTCATCAGCACAATATCCTTGAAAGCTCCCAGGCTCTGTCGAAGTTGGCCGTTTTGAAGGCTGTCGATTTTAGTCATTTCCTTTTCCAGTTCATGAATATAGCCTATTTTTTGCTGCATGCTGATCCGGTACAGGTGATGAATATATTCATTATTGCTCAAATAGGCCAATATCTTTTCTTTTAACTGGAAAAACATATCTTCTTCGGAAACAGATGCTTTCAGGTACACATACGATGTAAGCTTCCGCATCGTAGTGTCTCTCGGATCGTATTTTTCCGTATAATCAATAAAATCAAGTATATTATCTCGGTTGAGGTCAATTCCGTAGTAAGCTTTGAAGAAGGTGATCTTTTTGGCGCTTTCCTCGTCAAGATGCAGAAATTTGGCTAATCGCGGCGGCTTTTCCGTCAATACACTCAACAGGTTGATCTGGTCGATGACCACGTCGCTGTTGATGCCTCCCGTTTCCGCCACCAGCAGCGACGAGTAGGTAACGGGTATGCAAAAGTACAACGTCGCTCCCAACCCTGCGCCGATCCCGGCAAATACAACCATCCACAACGATTTGCGAACAAAAAAGATGAGAATGGCAAGCAAAAAATCCTTTACGCCAATCAGAAAAGATTTAAAAACATGATACAGCCGATCACAAAATTCAAAGAGGTCGATCTCTTCGGATGGTCTTCTTTTTAATTGATTATCATTATTTTCCATTATATCCAGCATTATATTCAGCGAGCCAAAGTTAGTTTTTTTATTCGAATCACACAAAAAATTGTATTTTTGCAACGATTTAATCGGAATGATGATGATAAAAAAAGGATTGGTTATCGGAATATGGTTGATAAGTAATATGGCAGTTGCTCAAGTATATGAAGAGATATTGCTGTGGCCGGACGGCGCCACGGAAAGCAACGGCATCACCGAAGCCGAAATAGTGGAGGACAATCACGTGGTAGCGAACATATCGCTTCCCAAATTGTATGTATATCATCCCGAAAAAGAGGAAAATACGGGAGTTGCCGTGATCATTTGTCCGGGCGGAGGATACCTCAGGGAAGCCATCTTCCATGAAGGGCATGATTACGCCCAATGGCTTGTTGAGAGAGGCATAACGGCTGTCGTGCTAAAATACAGATTGCCCAACGGTTATCATTTCATACCTTTGAAAGATGCACAGCGGTCGATTCGAACCGTTCGCTACAATGCGAAAAAATGGGGCGTCAATCCGTTAAAAATAGGGATATCCGGATTTTCGGCAGGCGGGCATCTGGCATCCACTGCCGGCACCCATTTCGACAAAGGCAATCCGAGATCGTACGACTTTATCGAACAGCTCAGTTGCCGTCCCGACTTTATGATTCTGTTCTATCCCGTGATAACGATGAGGGAAGCCTTTACGCACAAAGGATCGCGCACCAACCTGCTGGGCAAAGATTACAAACCAGAACTGGAAACACTGTATTCCAACGAAGAACAGGTTTCCCAACAGACGCCCGCCACCTTTCTCGTGTTAAGCGACGATGATATCGGTGTGCTGCCACGCAACAGCGTCGAATTTTACATGGCGCTCAAACGGTTTCAAATCCCCGCATCCCTGCATATCATTCCCTCCGGAGGACACGGATGGGGCACCCACCCTTCCCACCATTGCTACCAGCAGTGGAGCGTTCCGCTGGAAAACTGGCTGAAGTACACTATTCTTCCCCTTGTTGAACAAAAATGACCGGACACAGGTCGCCTGCCTGCCGCACAAGTTGCATTAACACCGGAGGCGCATGGTGCAAAATAATCAATGGTCAATTGACAATTGAGGCGTCCGGTAATCGGGACTGATGTAAAACAGGTCTTTCCCCGTTTTTTGGTCGGGAACGAATTGCGCCGTCGTGATGTACATTTCCCGCGGATGTACGGCCTCAGCGCTCTTGTGGGCATGAAAAGCCACGCGCCACTGTCCGCTTTGGTCTTTAAAAAGACAATGATGTCCCGCGCCGAAAAGCCCTGCCGGTCGCCGCAAAAGCGGATTGGATGCATATTTTTCCCATTTGCCCGTGATGTAGTCCGCCGTAGCGACACCGATGCCGTAATCGTGGCTTCGGTAGTCATTTGCCGAATAGCTCATGTAATATATCCCTTTGTGTTTGATGACAAACGGGCCTTCGTTTACACGCGCCATGACTTTTTCCCAGTCCTGCGATACATGGATGCACAGGTGCAGCGTTTCTGCCTTGAGGGTTTTCAAATCGTCGTTCAGTTCGGCTACCCAAATAGCGTTTCCGTCGGTAAAACGGACAAAAAAGAGATATGCTTTTCCGTTGTCGTCTATGAAAAGCGAATTGTCGATGGCTTTACCGGCGATCATCGGTTCGCGGACGTCCTGCAGGAAAGGTCCCAGCGGCGAATCGCTCGTCGCCACGCAGATGTGCTCTTCTGCCGAATAATACATGTAAAATTTACCGTTGATGAAGTACACTTCCGGCGCCCAGAAATACCGGTTGCCGTATGAGTTGTCCTTGTGAAGCGCCAGATGCGGTTCCTTTGTCCAATACTTCAAATCGTTCGAAGTATAAACTGCGATGCCGTTCGCGTCGGAAGTTCCGTAGGCATAGTAGCGGTCGCCGTCATTCAGGATATACGGATCGGCCAGAGGCACTTTTGTCGGCGGCTGCAAACGCGCTGTTGCTTTACCGGCGAGGGCGGTAAAGGCGATACATGCGAAAAGCGAAATACAGTATTTTTTCATTTCAATTATTTGTCAAAAATGAATGTTATCAGGATTTTTCGCACTGTTGAAAATGCCGTTTGAGCGCGGTCATCTTGATGGCGGTAACGGCTGCTTCCACGCCTTTGTTGCCCCATCGTCCCCCCGATCGTTCACGCGCCTGCTCTTCGTTGAGCGTGGTCAGTACGCCGAAAATGACGGGAATTTCAAAATTGACGGTTACCTGCGTCAATCCGAAGGCTACTCCCTGACAGATATAGTCGAAATGGGGCGTTTCCCCGCGTATGACGCATCCCAGACAAATTACAGCATCCACAGCGGTGTAGCCTGCCATGAATTGCGCCCCTGCGGTCAGTTCAAAACTGCCGGGAACGTAGCGCAGGACAATATCTTCTTTTGCTATGCCGTGGCGCAGCAGCGTTTCTACGGCTCCATCCCGCAGGGCAAAAGTGATTTCATCGTTCCATTCCGACACCACGATTCCTATTTTCATGCCTTCGGCCGAAGGCACTTTTTCGGGCAGATACTGCGAAAAGTCTTGCGTAGCCATTATTGTTGCTGTTGTTCCATCTCTACGCGGGTGAGGTATTTGACGATGTTCCGGCCTTCCGTGCTGTTGGGATAATCCTTCCGGACGAGGTTGTACAGTTCGGCGGCTTCCCTGAATTTTTTCTGCTGTTCAAGCAAAATACCCGCCCTGACAAGGTAGAGTGGAGTGGTAAAATCGTTTTTCCGACGATTGGCCGCTTTTTTGTAAAAAACGACGGCTTGATCCACATCGCCCGTTTCGGCAAAGGCGTCGCCGATGCTTCCCAAAGCCGTACTGGAAAGGATCGCGTCTTTCGAACGGAATTTGCTCAGGTATGCAATGGCATCTTCATAATTGCCCAGCCGCAGAAAGCAAATGCCGGCATAATATTTGGCCAGCTTGGCGGATGCGGTGAAAGTGTAACTGAAATTGTCGATGATTTCAATGAATCCGGGGTTATTGCCATCTCCGTCCAGCGCCAGCGTCCAGTTTTCATCGGCAAAAGCCTGCTCGGCGGGAAACATCTGTTCGGCAGCTTCCGCCGACCATTTCTCAAGGTAGTAGCGCTGAAAAGCGATGTAGAGCACAGCTACACCCAATATGAATCCCACCGTCCGGACAATCTGCTTCCGGTAGGTCTCTATGAACCGCTCGGCTCTGGTAAAGGCATGTTCTACTCCTTCTATCCGGGCTTCTATTTTTTGATTACTTATCTCTTTGTTCTTTGACATACGATCTATCAGGATTTAAAATTTCGGCGCAAATGTATGAAAAATGATTGGAATATGAAAAAAAAATCGGTTTTAATTAATACCGCGGTTTCTATTTCGCCGTTCAAATACTGAGTGACCTGAGAAAAAAGCACCCAGCCTGTATTGCTGTCCAGCCGGACTTCGCCTTTTTGAAAGTGATACCTTAAACTTACTTGCGAAAAAACCGGAAAAACCGTCATGAAAGCGATTATCAATATACTGATTTTTACCGTAAACCGTTTCATGACATGTCATATCTAAAATTGTTTATAACATTCAAAGATAGCTATTATTATTTACAATACAAAATTATCTCGCATCCAAGGCGTGTATTTCACTTCTCCATTTGTTCATTCAAAGATTTTCGCGTACCTTTGCGAAAAAATCAGAGACTCTCTGACAATAGTAATCAAAATCAAAAACAATGGACGAAGGACCGTATCCTGAGCGAAGTAAGCAAGAATAACCCGTATCTGTCAAGAGTCCCAAACAGGTCTCTTTACGGAAGAATTATAATGTAAGGAGATCATATCATGAACGAAACCGGAATACATTTCCGCGAATTAATTGAATCCAAGAGTTGGAAAACCCTTAAACGCGAGGTCAACGAACTTGATCCTCTCCAGCTGGCCGACATCATCGAAGAGATGTCCAAAACGGACGAAATATTTATTTTCCGTTTGCTGTTGCGCCAGCGTGCGAAAGAGACTTTTCAGTTTCTTTCGCACGACAAGCAGGAAGAAATCATCAACGGGCTGGCCGTTTACAGCAATATTGTCACCGGTCTGCTCAACGACCTTGATCCCGACGACCGTACCGCTTTCTTTGAAGAACTGCCCGGCGCCGTCAGCCAGCGGCTGGTACAGCTGCTTTCGGCCGAAGAACGCCAAATCGCCACCCGACTGCTCGGATATCCCGAAGACAGTATCGGACGTCTGATGACGCCCGAATATGTGGCGGTAAAACCCTATTATACCGTATCGGAAGCGCTGGAACACATCCGCAGGTTCGGCCGCGATTCGGAAACGCTGAATGTCATCTATGTGGTGGACGACAGTTGGCGCCTGATTGACGACGTCCGCATCAAGGAAATCATCCTGGCATCGCCAGAACAGAAAATCGCGGATATCAGCGACAACCGTTTCGTATCGCTCAACGCCTTCGATGACCAGGAAGTTGCCATCCGGTATTTTCAGGATCACGACCGCGTCGCCTTGCCGGTGGTCGATATCGACAAAACCTTGCTGGGAATCGTCACTTTCGACGACGTGATGGACGTGGTGGAAGAAGAAAACACGGAAGATTTCCACAAATTCGGCGCTTTTCAGGAAGCCATTGTCAATCCCGTCAAGGCGCGTTTTGCTTATCTCTACAGACAGCGCGTCTTCTGGCTTACCGCACTGGTATTTATGAATGTCTTTTCGGGCGCTGCCATTTCGTTTTTCGGCAACGTCATCGAACATACCGTTTCGCTGGTATTCTTCCTGCCGTTGCTCATCGGCAGCGGCGGCAATGCCGGTTCGCAATCCGCCACCCTGATGATCCGCGCCATTGCCATTGGCGACGTCGAACTGAAAGACTGGTTTCGCCTGTTGGGCAAAGAACTGTGGGTGTCGTTTCTGCTGGGATTCACCATGGCGGCAGGCGTATCGTTGATCGCCGGATTCCGGGCGCCGGAAGTACTGCCGGTAGTAGCGCTCACCATGATACTGACCGTCATCACCGGCAGCCTGATCGGATTGATCCTGCCCTTTATTTTTACCAAACTGAAACTCGACCCGGCAACGGCAAGCGCTCCACTCATCAGTTGCATCTCGGACATCACGGGGGTATTGATCTACTTCTCCATCGCCACCTGGATGCTGCCAATATAAACAATCATTATTAAACCCTAACTCCGCAAAAGTGAGGGTTTCATTTTCTATAAAACGTTAACACTTAAGCTATTACATCGATTTTATAGACTACCTAATTAGGTAGTCTATAAAATCCGACATACTTTTGTTTACTAAACTATTACAACCATAGACGGGGTAAATATGACGGAGTTAGGGATTAAACCGGTTTTATAGTTTTCCGGCTGCTTTCAGGTAGTACGTTTCATGGTAGCGTTGGCTGGTTCCGGCGTTGATGAGATTTACGCACGCTTGTTGCCATACGGTTTGTGCTTCCAGATAACCGGCAAGCGTTTCCATGCCTGCTTCATACTGGTCGCGGCTCACCTTCATGTTTTCTTCGGCCTGTTCGAACGACTTCCGCATCAGTTCCGTTTCCAGCGCCGCTTCATCGCATTTGTTGATGGCCTGCATAAGGTCGAGTTTCATTTGTTCGCCGGCATCGTCAAGTTGTATCTCCATGATCTTCCGTTCCGCCTCTGCCGAACGAATTTTATTCCGTCCTTCGCCCCAGTGGAACAATGGTACTTCGACCGACACAACGGCGGAAAGGGACAGCTTGTTCAACAGGGGACTGCCGTTGAGTTTCAAACCGTACACATAGCCGTAGTTGGCCATAATCCCGGCCTGAGGAAGAAAATCGCTCCGGATCAGGCTTATTTCCTCCTGTTTCAATTCATTTTTTTTCAAAAGAATGGCATATTCGGGACGTTCCGTATGTCCGGCCGCACGATCGATACCGACAGCAGAGGAAAATTCGAGGGAATCGGCGGCCACGACAGGCGTAACAAGGCTGATACCCATGATGCGACAGAGATTCATTCGCGAGAGGCGAACGCCGTTTTCCGCTTTTCGCAACTGCAATTCGGCCTCATTCACTTTTACCTGTACTTTCAGTACGTCGTTGCGGGGTTTCAGGCCTTCATCAAAGGCATCCTGCACGTTGCGCAGAAGTTCGGTCACTACTTTGCGGTAAACTTCCGCCAATTTCACCATTTCGACGGTTTTTACAAAAGTCCAGTAGGCTTCATCGGTCATGACAATGATTTCGGCGCGGGTTAACTGTCGATTCAGGCCGGCTATTTCATTTCCTATCAGCGACATTTTGCGGGCAGACCGTATCTTTCCGCCCATGTAAACAGGCTGTTCGGCGCGGATGCCGACCATATAGGAGCCGTTGAGTTTCAACGAGATGTCCATGTCGGGAAAATAGGCGTATTCCTTGAATACCGGAGTGCCATCCGTATTGTACACGGGCGTTCCGTCGGGGAGCGTCAACAGGTTGGGGGTCAGTTCTCCGGTGGCAAGGTCGGGAACAAAAGTCGGCAGGTAATTGCCCGCAAGTGTTTTGTTCATCTCCGTGTGGGAATACAGGTAGCTCCCCGACAATGAGAATTTCGGAAAATAATTCGCTTTGAAGGCTTTGGCATCATGTGCTGTTTTCTCGAAAGTCAGCGAAGCGACGGCAATCGCCCTGTTGTGTTCCAACGCTGTTGCCCGACACTGTTCGAGCGTCATTTTCTGCTGTTGCGCTCTTGCACAGAGAGAGATAAGGGCAAGTAAAACACAAGAGAGACTTTTTCCTGTTGTCATGAGAATGATTTTTAGCGTTTAACCTTGATGTTGAAAAAGACGGCGTAGAGGATGGGAACGAACAGCAGGGTGATGAGCGTGCCGAACAGCAGGCCGCCCATGATGGTTACCGATCCCGAACCGAACAGGTCGTCGGTAATCAGGGGTAACATGCCGAGGATAGTGGTCAGCGAAGCCATCATCACCGGCCGGAAACGGCTCGACGAACTGTCGAGCAGGGCTTTCATCGGCTCTACTCCCTGCAATATCTGCAAATTGATTTCATCCATTAGGACGATGCCGTTCTTCACCATCATGCCGATCAGTCCCAGTACGCCTACGATGGCCACAAAGCCAAACGCCTTGCCCGATAAAAGCATGGCAACCGTTACGCCCACCATGATGAGAGGAATGCAGCAGAAGATAATCAGCGGTTTTTTGTAGTCCTTGAACAGCATGATGAGAATGGTAATGATCAGGATGATTCCCAGCGGGAGGTTTTTGAACAGGTAACGGGTAGCTGTCGAACTTGCCCTGTATTCGCCTTCCCACTGAAAGGAATAACCTTTGGGCAAGGGTATCCGTTCAATCTCCTCACGGATTTTCTGGCGGGCATCTTCGGCGCTTACGCCGAAGACGGGATTGCATTGCGCCCGCATGGAACGCTGGCCGTTGAAACGTACCACTACCGGATCTTCCCATACCACCCTGACGCCTTTGGACGCCTGACTCAAGGGAATGGTGCGGAGAAGGGATTCCAGCAGTTCTTCTTCGCCTACAGCGCCCGTCATTAGTCCCTGTATGGTTTGCCGGTCAATTTTGTCTAACGGAGGTAGCAGGTTGAATACCGGTATGTTGTCAAGGTTTTCGATAGGCTGACCGTTTTTGTCCACACATTTGAAATAGATATTCATCGGGGTGTTGCCGTCGTAGAAAACGCTTACCGGAATGCCTCCCGCCGCAGCAAGTAACGACAGCCCCACATCCTGCCTGCTCAGTCCGATATTGCGGGCTACCGGCTGGTTATATTCCACCGTGAGCGTTGGCGTTTGGGCTTCCCAATTAGAGTTGACAAGAAAAATATCGGGGCAGTTGTGCATGATTTCCTGCGCTTGGACGGTAAGTTGCCGGAGTATTACAGGGTCGGGGCCGTTGAATTGCGCCTCAATAGGATATTTTTTGTACATGAGATTGTAACGTTTCAACCGTACATAGGCGTCGGGGCAGGTCTTGGTGAGGTGCGCCTGTATTTCCGCCATGCCGGTTTCCAGTTTTTCGGGCGATACGAAATCGACGATCAGTTCGCCGTAGGAAAGCGACGGTTCGGCAATGCTGCGCACCAGGTTATAGCGGCTGGGAGTGCCTCCTACCGACGCAGTAACATGCGTTATATCGGGACGCGCCAGCAGGTAATCCTCAATGCCGCACAAGTCCTGTTTCACACGCGCACTGTTCACTCCTTCCGGAAGTTTGTATTCGATGTACAACTGGTTATAACTCATGTCGGGGAAGAAGCCCTGCGGCAGCATCCGGTAAGCGAAGCCGCTGAGCACGACCAAAACGGCGGCTACGGCAATGGATACGCTCTTGTGTTTCAAACCCCATGTTAACATGCCGCGCAATATTTTGTAGGGACGGGAGTCGAAAAGCGGTTTTTGCTCCTGCGAATGGTTTTTCAGCAGAAAATTTGCATGGATAGGCACCTGCGTCAGTGCAAGCAGCCAGCTCAACAGCAGCGAAACAGCCAGTACGATGAAAAGGTCTCTGACGTATATGCCGGCAGTGTCGGGCGAAAGAAAAATCGGCAGGAAGGCAAGGATGGCGATCAGGGTGGCCGCCAGCAAAGGAATGGCTGTTTTGCGGCCTATGGCTGTGAGGGCTTCGGAACGGGGTTTTCCTCGTTTCAGATCGACCAGGATGCCGTCGATAATGACAATGGCGTTGTCCACCAGCATGCCCATGGCAAGAATAAAGGCGCCGAGCGAAACGCGCTGAAGCGTCCCGTCAAAGACGTTTAATATCAGAAAAGATCCGATAACCACAATTACAAGGCTGAAACCGATAATGACCCCGCTGCGAAATCCCATCGTCAGCATCAGGATGAATATGACAATGGCTACGGATTCAACGAGGTTCAGCATGAAGGTGCCCAATGCTTCATTGACACGTTCGGGCTGGAAGAAGATTTTGTGCAGTTCCATCCCGACGGGAAGGCGGTTTTGCTGCAATCGGGATATCTTTTTTTCCACCTGCCTGCCCAGTTTGGTGATGTCTGTACCGCTGAGCGCCGCAATGGAAATGCCCAGAGCGGGCAGGCGGTCGTAACGCAGTTCGTTGCGAACAGGTTCTTCCGTCTGCGTTTGTATTTCGGCTATGTCGCGAAGGCGCAACTGGTCGTTTTCATGCCCTTGCAGCAAGAGGTTTCCGATGTCTTCCACCGTTCTGTAGCGGTCGTCCACCGTCACCCTGAGCCGTTGCAGGCCGCTTTCGTAATAACCCGAATACATGGTACTGTTCTGTCCGCTCAGCGTGGACAGCACTTCTGCCGGATGAACGCCCAGATGAGCCATCCGGTTCTCATACAGTTTTATTTCGATGCACTTTTTCCGTTCTCCGTAGATATTCACACGCGAAATGCCTTCAATCGTCATCAGTTCGCGCTGTATCAGCTGTGCATAACTGCTCATTTCCCTGTCGGAAAATCCGTCCGAGGTGAGGGCGTAGAACATTCCGTACACATCGCCGAAATCATCCATCACCACGGAAACGCCTGCTCCTTCCGGCAGTTTGCCTTGGACATCGTTCACCTTGCGCCGCAGCATGTCCCAGTACTGTTCCACTGCTCCGTTGGGCACAAGCGTTGCCAGTTCCACCGTAATGATCGACACGTCATTCATGGAGCGGCTTTGCACGTCGCCGAGGTCCTTCATGGTGCGGATATTCTTTTCCAATACATCGGTCACTTCCAGTTCCACCTGATGCGCCGACGCTCCGGGGTATGGCGTCACTACCAGCGCCTGTTTCACTTTCAATTCCGGGTCTTCCAGTTTGCTCATGTCGTAAAAGGCGTATGCTCCGCCCATCAACATCACCACAATCAGGAAATAAACCAGTTTGCGGTTGTTCAACGCCCATTTTCCCACATCCATCATAACTCTCCCCCTATGTTGGTAGATGACGGCGGCGGCAGCGGGGCTACTTTGTCTCCCTGTTGCAGCGAATGGACGCCTGCCGATACCACCAGTTCGCCTGCCTGCAATCCTTCGGATATGATGACGGTTCCGTCGGTAAGTATTTCCCGCAATTTGACTGTGCGGGAACAGATGGTTCCGGTTTCCGCATCGTACACCCATACGGCGCTTTCTCCGCTTTCTCCGAACAGCGCCGTTATCGGAACAGCCGTCATACCGGTTTCATCCGTTTTGTAATGAATGGTCACCATTGTCGACATTCCCGGCGCAGGCAACTCCCCGCCGGTGTCGCGTATCTTCAGCCGCATGGCATACAACTGGTTGAGGTTGGCTTTCCGCGTAACGCCGATGAGATCCAGCGGAAACGACTTGCCGGGATAAAAGTCTATGGCACAGTCGAATGATTCGAACCGGCTGCGCCGAATAAAATCGCCTGCCGGAATATTGATTTCTACTTCGGACGAACCGGAATAAATCATGGAAATTACAGGCATTCCGGCGCCTATTGTTTCGTTGGTGTGAAACAGTTTTTTCTGCACGAACCCGTCAAAGGGAGCAAGGAGTCGGGTATCGGCCAGCGCGTTTTTGTGCGCGTCGTATTTGGCGGTTATCTGGTGAAGCCCATACACTGCCTTGTCGTAATCGTTGGGGGTTGCACTGCCTTTGTTGTAGAGCGCCATTACCCTGTCTGCCTCGGCTTTAACACGGTAATATTCCGCTTCGGTTGCCGAGAGCTGTACGTGATAGTCGCGCGGGTCTATTTCGGCAAGCACCTGCCCTTTTTTAACGTAAGCGCCCTCCGCCACCGCTATTTTTTGAATCGTGCCCGACACCTTAAATGCAAGATCGACATCGTATGATGCCCGTACTTTCCCTGGAAAAACGGCCTGTTGCTGCCTGTTGACGGCATAAACCGTATCCGTTTTGACGGTACGAATCTCCGCAACGGGTGTCGGCTGTCGAATACAGGCGTACAGGGAAAAAACAGCCGCAATGATAATCCGTATGTTTTTCATAAAAACTTCTTTTAAATACCAGAATTAGGATAACGCAAAGTTAGGATTTTTCCGGTGAAAATGAAAAAGACGGAAAAAAATATTACAGGGTCGTGATTTTTACGGTGCGGGAAAAATGCACTCTCTGCAAATCCCCGATAATACTTTTACCCACTCATCGCTTTCATTCAGCGCCGACACACGCTCGAATCCCTGTCCTCCGAGCGCCAGAAAACGCCGCCGGTTTTCAATATCCAATTCGACTTTCGTTTCCAGACAGTCGGAAACAAAGGAAAGGGCTGCTACCAGTACTTTCCTTCCTTTTGCGGCCAATTCATCCAGCACGCGGTCGGTATAGGGTTGTATCCACCCTTTGCTGAGGCGTGACTGGAACGATACTGTGTACCGATGGGGCTGCAAGCCTGTCAGTTCAGCCACACGGTCGGCAAAAGCATAGCAGTTGGCCCTGTAACAGGAGGCAGGAAGCCGGAAAAAGTCTTCACCGGCAGCAGGCGCCGGACAGCTACAGGATAAACCATCCTGCGCCGCCCTGCAAGCTGCGGGCAGATGGCTGAGCGGCAAACCGTGGAAGGCAAAAACAACGTTGTCATACTGTTCGGGATGATGCAAAGCGATTTGTCGGCTCCAGAGTTGCATAAACGGCGGATAAAACTGGAAATGTCTTACGATATCCCATTGCGCCGAATGGCGCTGGCGGGCATGTTCTTCGCGTACCTTGTCCTCGATGGTACCTACCGTTGACAAGGTATATTGCGGAAAGAGAGGCACTACCGTCACTCTGTCGTAGCGCCGTTTTTCCATCTCAGCCATTACGCCGGCAATATCCGGATGACCGTAGCGCATGGCCGTCCACACTTCCGCCTCTTCGCCCAGCTGCTCCTGTAGCTTGATGCGTAAGGCTTCCATGTGATAGCGCAAAGGTGACCCTTGCTCCGTCCACAGTTGCCGGTATGCCTTTGCCGATTTCGGCGCCCTGAGAGGAACAATGCACCCCTTGACCAGCAAATGGCGACGAAAACGGGGGAGGGTAATCACATGCGGATCGGTCAGGTAGTCGGTGATGAACTTTTTCACGTCCGCAACGTCCGGACTGTCCGGAGTACCGATATTAACCAGCAGAATCGCTTTTTTCACTTAATATTTGATAAAAGTCTCATGTTTAAATTATTCGAAATCAAGCATTAGTTTTTGTTTGAAAGTGAGCAACAACGGATTTTTCTTGCTCATTTGCGCAAATTTTTCTTCGGCGGTATAGGCTTTGGGAGCATCCCGTTTTTCAGCCAGTATGAGCAATATTTCCACTTGATGGTTATTCAGTTTTCCGCGAAGATAATCTGTCAGAACGGAATGGATTTTTTGAAACGCTTCCTGCTGAAAGATATTGTTGACGGTGAAATTTACTTTTGTATCTTGCGCCAGTTGCGGCGTACTGTTTGTCAGCAGACTGTAATTCTGTTTTTCTGTTCTGTTCATTTCGGCAAACGACAACCATGCTTCCGTCAATGCCTCCTGCGTTACCGGTTTTGTCGGCATGTTTTCGGTGGTTTGCTCGTTTTGCGGAAGTGTTACATTTTTTTGCACAGGCGGCGGCTGGGACGAAAGGGCTTCTTTAATGGAAACGGAAGGAATTTCGTTGTGCGGCGGAGTTTTGGGGATTGTCTTCACAACCGGCTTGACCGGCGTTATGCTTGTTTCAGGGTCGTCAGATTTTTTTTTTTCAATTCCGATTTCACATAACCGGAACAGGGTAATTTGAACATGCAGGCACTGGTCTTTGCTGGTTTTGTAGCCCACGTCGCACGTACTGTAGTAGTTCAGCGCGTCGAACAGGAAACCGGTGCCGCACCGTGCGGCTTGTTCGCGATAGCGCTCGCGGATATTGTCGCCCACGTCGAGCAGCGACAGTGTAATGGGATCCTTGCACACCAGCAAATCACGAAAATGGGAACCCAGCCCCGCAATAAAATTGTGTCCGTCGAAACCTTTGTCCCGTATTTCATTAAAAATGACCAGCGCTGCGCCAATGTTATGATCCAGAAAAGCGTCGGTAAGTTTGAAATAGTATTCGTAATCCAGTACATTTAGATTTTCGATGACACTTTGATAGGAGATTTGGTTGCCGCAGTAACTCACGATCTGGTCGAAGATGGAAAGTGCATCGCGCATGCCTCCTTCGGCTTTTTGTGCAATAATGTGCAGTCCGTCGGATTCGTAAGCAATACCTTCCTTGTCGGAAATCTGCCGCAGGTATCCGACAATGTCTTCGGTGCGGATGCGGCTGAAATCAAAAATCTGGCAGCGCGACAGGATGGTGGGAATGATTTTGTGCTTTTCGGTAGTAGCGAGAATGAAAATGGCGTGGGCGGGCGGCTCTTCCAGCGTCTTCAGGAAAGCGTTGAAAGCCGACGACGACAGCATGTGCACTTCGTCTATGATATAGATGCTGTATTTTCCAAGTTGCGGCGGGATGCGCACCTTGTCAATCAGGCTGCGGATGTCTTCCACCGAATTGTTGGAGGCGGCGTCCAGTTCAAAGATATTGTACGACCTCGATTCTCTGAATGCACTACAGGATTCGCATTGATCACAAGGCTCGATATTTTCCGTGCGGTTCAGGCAATTGAGCGTTTTGGCCAAAATCCTGGCACAAGTAGTTTTGCCTACGCCACGAGGCCCGCAAAACAGGTATGCCTGCGCAAGATGCTGATGCCTGATGGCATTTTTGAGCGTGCCGGTTATCGTGGCCTGTCCTACTACCGTGTCAAAGGTAGCCGGCCGGTATTTCCGCGCAGAAACAATAAATTGACTTTCACTCAATGAATTATTCTTTATTAACAGATTTTACCATCTTCATTTTTCAGATGCAAAAGTAATAATTTTATTCAAGAAACAAGCCGAAAAAATTTCATGGGAAAAACAATAACGGGTGTACGATAAAATTCCCTGTAACTTGGTGGTTAAAAAAATAGAACCACAAAGGGCACAAAGTCACACAAAGTAAATACAAAAAGAAAACCACAAAGGTTTGTCAAAAGAAACTTCGTGTTACTTCGTGTACTTCGTGGTTAAAAAAAATAGAACCACAAAGGACACAAAGTCACACAAAGTAAATACAAAAATAAAACCACAAAGGTTTGTCAAAAGAAACTTCGTGTTACTTCGTGTACTTCGTGGTTAAAAAAATAAAACCACAAAGGTTTGGTCAAAAAAACTTCGTGAAACTTCGTGTACTTCGTGGTTAAAAAAAATAGAACCACAAAGGGCACAAAGTCACACAAAGTAAATACAAAAAAACTTTGTGAAACTTCGTGGTTAAAAAATAAAACCACACCGTAGCGAACGGTACGCACGGTGGTGTGAGAGGTCGGAAAACGAAAGTAGGAAGAAAACTGCTTCGCTTTCTTCCTACTCGTTTTGGAACAGGGATAGGATCACCTGTTCATTCATCACCCACTACATTATTGTTTTACCGCTTTTATGGTTTTGCTTTTCCCGTCTTTTTCCAGTCGGAAGAAGTACAGTCCGTTCGGTAAATCTTCCGTGCGGATGGTTTCATCCGGCGAGGTGATTTTTTGGCTGTGTACCGTCAGGCCGGATGCCGAGAACACTTTCAGGGTACAGCCTTCCGCGCCGGTGAGGTGGAGTTCGCCTGTGAACGGGTTCGGGTAGAGTGCAATGTCCTTTTGCAGGCGGTCTTCCACGCCGGTGAGGCCTACCGTTACCGTGGCGGAGCCTGTCTTCGTGGCGTCGAAGACGGATGTCGCCGTGACGGTGAGGATGGTGGCTGTCTCATTGTCGCCTAACCTGAGCAGGCCCGACGCATTAATGGTAGTGCCTGTCGAACTGTTGCCCGACACGCTCCAGCTTACCGCTTCCGATGCGCCGCCTATAGCTACCACATTGGCGGTGAACTGCTTTGTTTCGCTTTTTTCGAGGTTCACGGAGGCAGGAGTGACCGTTACGGCGATTATTTCAGGCGACAGCGGAGCTGTAACGCTCACCGTCGCTATGCCGTATTTCGTGTTGTTGACGGTGGACGTAGCCCTTACGGTGAGCGTGGTTGCCGTTTCATCGGAGGCTACCGTCAGCAGGCCGGTGGCGCTGATGCTGGTGCTTGGCGAGTTTTTGCCCGTGATGCTCCAGTTTACCGTTTGCGCGGCGCCGCCCGTCACGGC
This sequence comes from Bacteroidales bacterium, assembly GCA_031271175.1. Taxonomy (GTDB): domain Bacteria; phylum Bacteroidota; class Bacteroidia; order Bacteroidales; family UBA4181; genus JAIRLS01. The sequence continues at coordinate 26,312 of JAISWE010000114.1, forward strand.
TACGTTAACGACAAACTGGTGCGTGGCGCCTTTCTCTATAGTGGCGAGAGAGGGCGTTACCTGCACGCTGACCACAGTGGGCGTTACCGGCGTGCTGGTGACCGTTACCGTTGCCTCGCCGTATTTCCCCGTGTTGACGGCGGAAGTAGCCCTTACGGTGAGCGTGGTTGCCGTTTCATCGGAGGCCACCGTCAGCAGGCCGGAGGCGTTGATAGAGGTGCCGGCGGATTGCTTGCCCGAGACGCTCCAGCTTACCGCTTCCGATGCGCCGCCCGTGACCGTTACGTTGGGGATGAATTGCTGCGTGGTGCCTTTCTGTACGCTGACGGGATGAGGCGTTACTGCTACGTTCAACACTTCGGGAGTAGAGGGTATCGCGACCGTTGCCTCGCCGTATTTCGTGTTGTCGAAAGTGGAAGTAGCCCTTACGGTAAGCGTGCTTGCCGTTTCGTTGGAGGCTACCACCAGCAGGCCTGATGCGCTGATGGCGGTGCCGGCGGATTGCTTGCCCGAGACGCTCCAGCTTACCGTTTGCGCAGCGTCGCCTGCCGCTGTCACAGTGGCGCTGAACTGCCGCGTGTCGCCCTTTTGCAGGTTGACGGTGGCGGGCGTTACCGAAATGTTCAGTATTTCGGGCGTCACCGGAGGCTCGGCGCGGGTGACGGCAATGTTATAAATGAGTTGCGTCCCGTCTTCGGCGATGACCGTTACCGGGAACAGGTTGCCGGAGCCTACGTTCAGCGCATACTGGCCTGTGCCGTTGACCGTCGCCGACGTATGGGCGGCTGTGGCCGCAATGGTGATGCCGTCCGTCGAGTGGGGTACGCTGACGGTATAAGCTGTAACGGCGGCGGAGAACGACGGCGCGAGGCTGCCCGGAGCAGCCGACAGGGCGCTCAGCGTGGCGTTGCCGTTGGCACTGACTCCCGCGCGGTGAACGTTAAGATGATAGGTCTTGTTGCCTGCGCCGGTTGTCACCGTGACGGAAAGGGTATTATTCCCCACGGTAAGGCTTTGAGCGCCCGTTTGACCCGAAATGGCTGCTCCGGTAAGCGCTTCGGCCACAACGGTAACGGAGCTTGCGCTGTTCGGTACGTTCACGGAGTAAGTGTCCGTTTGTGGGCTGAATGTCGGCGACAGCGGGTAGTTGAGTACGGAAAGCGCCGTGAGCGCTGCCGCCTGATGCTGGCTGACGCTCCATGTGTAGGAGTATTCGTAGTTTGCCGAGGCTGTCCACTGGATGTAATAAGCGGCGCCTGCCGTGGCCGTGAAAGTGAGGCTGCCCATACCTGAGGCTACCGGCGTATTGCTTTCGCAGCCTGTCCATAGCGAGAGCAACTGCCCTGTCGGGGCGGCAATGTCGTACTGTCCTGCCGAAGGCGCGGTGAAGACGTACCACAGCGCGCTCCCCGCCGTGTGCGTGTTGCTGACCTGCACGCCTGCCGTTACCGTTGTGGCGTTGTCGCAAAAACGGTTGTCGCTGACTTCGCGCACCTGCCAAATACATTCGTAATCGGCGCTTGCCATATAGCTTCCTTGAAACCGGATATAATATTCGCCCGGCTCGTTCGCCTGAAAAAGCACTGAGGTGGAACCGTATGCAACATTCGACAGATCACCGCAGGTTCCGGAAAATATTTCAAAATAGGTGGTGGTCGCATAATTGCTGCTGCTGCTGGAAATTTCATAGATTTTTCCCTGCTGCGGGGTAAAGCGGTACCAGCGCATGACGCCGCTGTTGAGGATGGAATGAACCGGCGTGCCGGCGTTGACCGACGCTGCAAACGCGCACAACTGATTGTCGGGCACCGTTTCCGTGACCGTCCAGGTGATGTTGCCGCTGCTTGAAACGTATCCTTCCCATCCGAAGTAGATGAGGGCGTTTTCGCCTGCTACCGTTTCCTTTTGATGATAGTGTCCACTGTTGCAGTTGCTGCTGAACTGAGAGGACAGGTTCCCGCAGGGGCTGGAATAATAGAGCTCAGTGTCGAAGGAGGCGCCGCCGCAGTCGCTGATCTCGTATGCTTTTCCTGCTTCGCCGAAAAAGGAGAACCAGCGGATTTCCCCGTTCGCTACGGTGGTGGTGACGGAGGTGTTCAGCGGCGCCAATGCTGCGGTGGAGCATATCGTATTGCCCGTGACGGGCGTTCTGCTGACGCTCCATTCCGTAGTGCCGCCGTAATAATTCTCATACCGGATATAGCAGGTTTGGGCGGAGGATACGGAAAAGAGGAGCGGATCGCCGTCGTAGCCATACCCAAGTTGGTTCGCATTGCTGCCGCAGCCGTCGAACACGAAGTAGCTTGTGGGGGAGGAAGTGATAGTATGCGTGAGCGTGTAGAGGTATCCGGGCTCTGCCGTCAGGCTGTACCATTGAGAATTGGGCGGCGCCGTCTGTATGGCGGCGTCGAGCGCAACCGGTATTGCCGTTGTGCAGTCGATGCCGGGGGCGGCTTCCAGTAAGGCAAATGCGTTAATCCCTTCGGCGTTGAAACGGAGGTAAGCCGTTCCGCTTTGAGCGGCATGGTAGGCCAGTTCACTCACTCCTTCGCTCCCGGATACGGAGGCTACGGGGCTGCTCTGGTTGCAGGCCGTATAAACCGCCGCATCCATGTGCTCAAGTTTGTAGATGATGTAACTTTCCCCCGCAGTGGCGGCAAACTTGTACCAGAGCGGCTGCCCCGCCGGCGCAATAGCGGAATGAGTGACGTCCGGGTCCATGAAGTCTGCTGCTGCCGTTACCGTTTCCGCTGCTGCGCAGGAGGTGTTGGTCTGCACGGGCGGCGTATATGCTTCGACGCGCCAGTCGATCTCGGCATTTGCCTCCCCTTCCCACTCGACATAGTGGTAGCCGGAGGTTTCGGCGATAAAGAGATAGCTGGTATCCGAAAGGCTGAAGCCTGTAGAGGAATCCTGGCAGTCCTCATACACAGATGGATTTGCATAGTTTGTATTCGACTCGTACAAGATCCGGTAGGCAACGCCCGCGGCGACGGGGAATTTATACCATACGGTTCCGTAAGAGGAAGAAGTGAGTATTTCCGTTTGTATGTCAGTGCCGAGGGCGGCAGTTATTGCGCCTGCACAGACCTTCGTGCTGATGCCGAGGTCGTTGACCTGCCAGTTGACGGAAGGGTTGGTGGGATATGAAGAAGGGCCATACAGCCAAATGATGTATTCGCCGTATTCTTGTGCGGTGAAGGTCAAACCGGCGGACAGGAAATCCTCACTAATGTAATATCCGAAACAGCTTGTCTGCACCACCGCTCTAACCTCGAAGTCATTGGCGACAGCCGGTATTTCATAGGAGTGGCCGGCTTCCACCACCAGCCGGTAATAGCTTTGCGGGATGACATACTGGTTGAATTGGTTAAGTTCCGGCGTAAGGATGTTTACCTGCCCTGCGGTAACGGCTCTTGCGGCTTCGCAGGTGGTGTTGGGCACGTCGGCGGCGGCAACCTCGCGAATCTTCCATGTCACGTTACCTCCGGCATAATTAGTGTATCGGATGAGCGCTGCTCCGTTGCCTGTCGCCCTGAACCATACCGTACCGTCGCTGCTGCCGGCAATGTACTGCTCTTCGCAGTCGGCGAATACTGTAATGGCGCTGTTGTTGTCGCCCTCCACGGCATACCATTTCCCTGCCTGCACGTTGACGCTGTACCACAGAGACCGACTGTTCGCATGGTCGGCAGTAACGGGAGTGTTCAGCGTAACCGCTTCGGCATAGGCGCATACGCGGTTGTCGGTGATGGCCGTCACGCTCCAGTCGGTGGACCCGGAGTTGGCATAGAAGCGGATGTAATAATCCTGCGTAGTCGGCGCGGTGAAGAAGAGCTGTTCGTAATCGGAGCGGAAGGGGTAGCTATCGCCGCAGGAAGCATACATGTAGAAGTTACAACTGCTGCCGGCTATTCCGTAGCTTTCGCCTGCGGTGGCCGCCAATTTGTACCAGCGGTTTTCTCCGGTGACGGCAGTAACAGGAGTGTTCAGCGTAACCGCTTCGGCATAGGCGCATACGCGGTTGTCGGTGATGGCCGTCACGCTCCAGTCGGTGGACCCGTAGTAGCCATAGAAGCGGATGTAATAATCCTGCGTAGCCGGCGCGGTGAAGACGAGCTGGTCATAACCGGAGCTGAAGGGGTAGCTGCTGCAGGAAGCATACACATCGAAGTAGCAACTGCTGCTGCCGGCTATTCCGTAGCTTTCGCCTGCGGTGGCCGCCAATTTGTACCAGCGGTATTCTTCGGTGACGGCAGTAACAGGAGTGTTCAGTGCAACTGCTTCGGCATAGGCGCATACGCGGTTGTCGGTCACTTCGGTCAATGTCCAGTCAAAACTGCCGGTGCCGGAGTTGCCCATGTAGCGTCTCCACTGGATATAATACGTTCCGTTCGAACCGGCGGTAAAGGCAAGATATGTAGCGTAAACGTAACCGGAAACGCATCCATCGTCGTTATAAGCAAAACTGCCTCCATCCGATTCATAATAGATAGACACTTCGGTATCCAGGGAGGCGTTGCCGCAGTTGCTGACAACGTAGCTACTGCCTGCTACTCCGGTGAAGGAGAACCACTGCTCGGCGCCGTCGGTAAGGATTTGCGCCTGCGGCATAGTGCCGTCAACGGCTACGGCGACTGCTTCATTTCGTGTGGCGCCGCCCTGTGCCTGCGCCGTCATTTGCCATCCCCATAGGAACAGCGTTGTACATAATAAAAAAGCGTTTACATTTTTCATGATATTTGAATTTAAAATTTAAAAATTAAGATTTAAGAATTTTTTGTTACTAATGTGATGCGAAATAAATAAGGTATAAAGCTTGCCTGAAGGCAACCGTTGAATAACCGGCGGTCGCTGCCTGCTAACACAGGCCAAAATCCTGTCTTTCAGTACTTTCTTTCTTACATCATGTCCCTGTCGGGATACCGGAGAGACGGTTATATCCTGTTTATTTGCGAAATCGAGGGAATTTTCCCGAAAAAACTTTCGCCCGCTGGCGACACCGTCGTCGCCGATTCGGGAGAATGACATAAAGCCGCGCCGCAACAAGGCTTCCGGGAAACGCACTCCCGAATCCCCTGTGTCTGTCGCGGCGCCGTTGAAGGTATCCGCGCTATCGCCTGCTATTTTTATGCCTTTCATGACTGAATGATAAAAAATCGTTATAAAAAATGATGACAAAAATAACAATTATTTTGATATGATATCCCTGTCATGTAAAAAATATGAATTTTTTTTCTTATTTTTTCGCTGTAAAAAAAACTTTTTTTTTCATTTCATGCGCTTGGAAAACCGATGTTTTTTATCTAATTTTGTCAGTGCAAAAAAAACGCTTTTCATGATGCAAAAAAAGCTATTCAAACTTCAAGTGACTGCCATTTCACCCGTTGATGGCAGGTGTCGCAGCAAGACGATTGCTTTGGCGGGTTATTGTTCGGAACCGGATAAAAGCCCAACGCGAAAGGATATTGGGATGCTCCTGTCACGGACGTCTGCGGGAGGCGGAAATGAAAAAATATGGCGAAACACGCTGCCCGAGCATCAAGATACCATCAAACCATAAAAAATAAGCACCGATATGAAAACAGGAAAACCATTATTTTGGGCGGCCTTTTTGACCGGTACGGCTGCATGCAGTTGCGAGTCGCCTCAAAAACAGCTGAACATCGTCCACATCATGACCGACGATCATTCGTTCCAGACCATCAGCGCCTACGGGCATCCCATCTCCAGACTGGCGCCGACGCCCAACATCGACCGGCTGGCGGCAGAAGGGGTACTGTTCCGCAGGGCTTTTGTCGAGAACTCGCTATCCACCCCCAGCCGTGCCTGCCTGATGACCGGCCTGTACAGCCATCAGAATGGCCAAAGGCGCTTGGGCAAAGGCATCGACACAACAAAAGTCTTTATCTCCGAACTGCTGCGGGAGCGGGGCTACCAAACCGCTGTTGTCGGAAAATGGCACATGCAGTGCGAACCGAAAGGTTTCGACTTCTACAAAGTGCTGGCAGGACAGGGAGATTATTACAATCCGGCCTTCAAATCGAAGACATCCGAGGGAAAGTACATCCGGGAAGAAGGCTATGCTACCGCACTGATTACCGACCATGCCATCGAATTTCTCGAAAATCGCGATCCCGACAAACCCTTCAGCCTGTTTGTACACCACAAGGCGCCGCACCGCAACTGGATGCCCGAAGGGAAATATCTGGAGCTGTATGAAGAGGTGGACTTTCCGCTGCCGGAGACCTTTAACGACAATTACGATACCCGTTGCGACGCTGCCCGTTCGCAGGAAATGTCCGTTGCCAGGGACATGACGCTGATTACCGACTTGAAAGTAGCCGAATGGGTGAGTGCCAATTGGGAAGACAGCGCCGCCCTTTGGAAGGAAAAGGGCTTGAAACAGGGACAGATAGCACAACGACTCACGCGAGAACAACTCGAAGCCTGGAACTGGCATCGTGCGCTCAGCCGTTTGACCCCCGAACAGTATGAGGCATGGAACAAAGGATATGCCGAAAAAAACAAAACGTTCATGGAACAAAATCTAAAGGGAGAAGCGCTGGCAAAATGGAAATACCAGCGCTACCTGAAGGATTACCTGCGTTGCATCAAAACGATTGACGACGAAGTCGGACGGTTGCTCCAATACCTCGAAACCCACGGACTGCTGGAGAATACCCTCATTGTATATACCTCCGATCAGGGATTTTACATGGGCGAACACGGCTGGTTCGACAAACGTTTCATGTATGAAGAATCGTTTCGCACGCCGCTCATCGTCAGGCATCCGGCGAAGGATGCTTTTCGCGGTATGGAAAGCAGTGCGTTGGTGCAAAACATCGACTATTCCGTTACTTATCTCGACGTTGCCGGCATCGAAAAACCCGCCGGATGGAACGGCCTGTCACTGCTTCCGCTGCTGAACGGACTCACGCCGGCCGACTGGCGCAAAGACCTGTACTACCATTATTACGACTATCCGGCCGTACATCAGGTCAGACGACACGACGGCGTACGCGACGACCGCTACAAACTGATCCATTTCTACGGCAAGGGCGAAGGCAAAGACCATGACATTAACTGTAACGAGTTGTACGACCTGCAAGAGGATCCCCACGAGTTATACAATCTTTACGGACAATTCGAATATAAAGACGTCCAGGAACGCCTGCAAAAACGGTTGGAAGAATACAGATCCGATTTGAAAACCGATGAATATTAGACATCCTGAAAAGCAAGCGCTGTTTCATGGGCTTCGTCGGAAGGGCAAATCTCATCCTGTCTTCCAAAGACATGTCCGACGGGAAAAGACAGTGGAACAGGATGTTCAAGCGGATAAAATGATTCGCCGATAAAACGGGCGACATACTATTGAAAAACAACTTTTTCCGACCGGACATGCCAGTCGAAGAAAATGGCGGCGAAACGGTCGAACAGTTCCGGTGCGTCGCTGGTCTGGAAGATGCGTTTTCCGCTTTTTCCAAGGGTTTGTTCTATTTCCGGATGTCGTTGGAGGTAGTTGTACAGGCTTTCGGTAACGATGCGTCCCTGCTCGACGATACGGATATGCGCCGGAGTGAAACGCCTGATTTTTTCCGACAGCAGGGGGTAATGGGTACAAGCCAGCACGATGGTGTCGATTTCGGCGCTTTGTCGCAACAGCCTGTCGATGTGCTGCCTGACGAAATAGTCTGCGCCCCCCTGCCGGTGTTCTCCGCATTCCACCAGTGGCACCCACATGGGACAAGCTTCTTGAAAAACGCGCAAGTGAGGATGGAATTTGGCGATTTCCATCAGGTAGGATTCCGACTGTACGGTGCCGATAGTTCCCAGAATGCCTACGTGTCCGGTGCGGGTATGTTCCCCGATGGCTTCCACGCTGGGTCTGATGACGCCCAATACCCGACGTTTCGGATCGATGGAGGGGAGATCGTGCTGCTGTATGTTGCGCAAAGCCTTGGCGGATGCCGTATTGCAAGCGATAACTACCAGCCGGCAACCCTGCCCGAACAGATACCGCACACATTGCCGCGTATAGCGGTAAACGGTGTCAAACGATCGCGAGCCGTAAGGTGTACGTGCATTATCGCCCAGATAGCAATAATCATATTCGGGCAACCGATGGATCATCTCCTTTAAGACGGTCAGTCCTCCGTAGCCCGAATCAAAAACTCCAATCATCGGAAGCTGTTCATTTGCCTATAGCGCTTTTCCTTCTTCATTCTTGGCTTCGATGCTCAATGTAGCATGGGGAACGGCTCTAAGGCGTTCCTTCGGTATCAGTTGCCCCGTTTCCCTGCAAATACCGTAGGTCTTGTTTTCGACCCGTACCAATGCAGCCTGCAAATGCTGGATAAACTTCGACTGCCTTTGCGCCAGCCTGCCGGCTTCCTCTTTCGAAAGCGTGGCTGCTCCTTCTTCCAGTACCTTGAAGGTAGGGGAGGTATCTTCCGTATCATTGCCGTTGCTGTTGGTAATGATGCCTTTCAGCAGGTCATAGTCTCGCCTGGCTGTTTCCAGCTTTTCCAGAATGAGTTCTCTGAATTCATCCAGTTCGACGTCGGAATATCTTATCTTTTCACTCATGGTATTTCAAATATTTGTGTCGAAATCAATCAAATCCTGATGTTTTCAGCACTTTTTTATTTTCGACAAACGATTTATTGCTTGTATAAACAGAAAAAAGGACAAATTATTGTGGAAAACCGAAAATCCTCCGTCGCCGGTTCGGGGGGTAGCGCCGTCAAAAGGTGAAGTTCCATGTAACAGCCGGCACGAACGAGAAAAGATAGACGGCTTCAGCGTAGGTTTTATCTCGGTTGTCATCTTCCTGTCTGAACATGATAGTCCACGGGTTATGTCGTCCGTA
>JAISWE010000149.1 GCA_031271175.1 Bacteroidales bacterium
CTTATTTATATATAACGTATTAACTATCAATTTATGTGAGAAAAATCGTTGAAACAGGCAAGAACGTCAGAAGCCCTCTATTTTTTCATTTTCTTTGCAATATATTTATCTGAATATAAGCGATTTATCAATTTATTTTCATGTTCATTTTTGAAGGTAATTTTATTGCGTTTTGCACACCCTACCCGCAGGGACGATACTTTATTAACCGAGTTCCATTGACTTTCATCGACTCACATCGAGTTTCGTCAATGAAGTCCCTCGGGTACATCGTCATTTTGTTGACCAAGTCAAAATAACGCAAGCATGACTTATCCATAATTTGAGGCGGAAAAAGAGGCCTTTCCGCAATAACATGCAAAGAAATTCAGTTGCGTCAGCGCTGGAAAAAATACATTCGGTATTGCAGGTACAAAAAAAAACACTATCTTTGCCGCCTCAAAAAATGGATTTTTAAATTTATTATTTTTTAATTGATATGTTAAATCATTACGAGACCGTTTTCATCGCAACTCCCGTTTTGTCTGACGCTCAGATGAAGGAAACGGTTCAAAAATTCAAAAACCTCATTGTGAGCGAAGGAGGTGAAATGGTGAGCGAAGAGGATTGGGGACTGCGCAAGTTGGCCTATCCCATCCAAAAGAAAAGTACAGGCTTTTATTATCTTATTGATTTTAAAGCCGAAGGCGCGTTTGTGAAGAAAATGGAAACCGAATACCGCCGCGACGAACGGATCATTCGATTCCTGGTTTTCGCCATGGACAAAAACGCTGTGGAATACAGCGAAAAGAGACGTAAAAAGAAACAAGAACCCATTGAAAAATAAGGAGGAATAAAAAAATGGAACAAAATTCATCCGGCATTAGATACCTGACACCGGTAGCGGTGGAAGTACAAAGAAAAAAATATTGCCGCTTTAAAAAATTAGGTATCAAGTATATTGATTACAAGGATCCTGAGTTTCTGAAACGTTTTTTAAATGAGCAGGGCAAGATTTTGCCCCGCAGACTCACGGGTACATCCCTGAAATACCAGAGGAAAGTCGCTACCGCCATTAAACGTGCGCGGCATCTGGCATTGCTGCCCTATGTTACCGATTTGATGAAATAAAAAAGGAGGAATAACAATGGAAATCATATTAAAGCAAGACGTGCAAAACCTCGGTTCGAAAGACGATCTGTTAGTGGTAAAAAACGGATATGCACGCAATTATCTCATACCCAAAGGATGGGCTATCCTTGCATCCCCCTCGGCAAAAAAAGTACTGTCTGAAAACATCAAACAAAGGGCGCACAAAGAAGCGAAACTCCGGGCAGAAGCAGAAAAATTAGCCGAACGCATCAACGGCATGAAACTGGTCATTGGCGCCAAAACAAGTTCAACGGGCAAAATCTTCGGATCGGTCAATACCATTCAAATTTCCGAAGCCCTGCAATCGAAGGGTTTTGATATTGATCGCAGAAGCATTGTCATCAAGGAAGAGCAAGTGAAGGAAATCGGCACCTACAACGCGCGGGTCAAGCTGCACAAGGATATCTCTGCCGACATAGCCTTTGAGGTCGTTTCCGAATAAGCAGCAATCTTTCCCTGTTGGCGCGCCGCATGAAAATGCGTAGGGGATCACAAATCCACTACGTATGCTTTCAGGCTCGCATCCTGCATGGATTTCGGCACCGCGTTTTTGACGATTTCCATGATCATCTGCAGCATGGTTTTGCGCACATAGTCCTTGCCGGTGATCAGGCAGACTTCACGAACAGCCGTATGTTGGAGGGTACGCAGGTTTTCCTGTTTCTCCTCATTCAACGCCATGGCGTGCATCTCCGGGATGATGGTAATGCCGCTGTTGCTGTCCACCACGTTAATCAGCGTTTCGATGCTTCCCGATTCGTATTTTACGGCAGGCGCAGTTGCCGCCGATTTTTTTTTCAACCGGCACAAGCGTTCGATCTGTCCCCGCAGGCAGTGTTCGTTCTCCAGTAACCACATATCATTGATATCCACCTTGTTCAAGTCAATCACTTTTTTCTTGTGCGCTTCATCGTGTGGAGAAACGTAGGCATAGAACTTTTCGTAATACACCGGATATTCCGTTATGGCCGGATGCCGGAGAGGGCCGGCAAGAATGCCTCCATCCATCGTTCCGTTGAGGATGTTGTCCACAAGTTGGTTGGTGGTACTTTCCTTCAAAATCAGCTCAAAGCCGATGTCGTGCTGTTTGTCGAGCAGCGCCGGAACAAGATAGGTAGCGATGGTGGGAATAATCCCCATGTGGAAACTGCCTTTCACCACATCCTGTTCGCTCTCCACCATTTCCCGGATTTGATGGAGATGCCGCAGGGAGATTTGCGCCTGATCAATGATGCGTTTCCCGATGGCCGTCGGCTCAACGGGATGTTTGGCACGGTCGAAAATCTTCACGCCAAGCTCCTCTTCCAATTTCTGTATCATCATGCTCAGGGTGGGTTGCGTAACACAGCACACCTCCGCTGCCCTGGCAAAATGGCGGCATTGATCCACCGCAATAATATACTCTAACTGCTGAATATTCATAGCATAAATATTATCTATGCAAAGATAGAAATTATCAGTTTGATTGATGCTATGATCCTGTATATTTTTGCAGAAATAAATTTTGTTAAATATAAAAATGCATAAAAAATGGAACCTGTGATTAATTCTCAATTGCCTGATTTTAAAGTACAGGCATATCAGAACGGAAGTTTCAAGACCGTTACCTCCAGCGATTTGAAGGGAAAATGGAGTATTTTCTTTTTCTATCCTGCCGATTTTACATTTGTATGTCCCACGGAGTTGGAAGACATGGCCGATCATTACGGCAAGTTTCAGGAATTGGGCGTAGAAGTCTATTCCGTAAGTACCGACACGCATTTTGTGCACAAGGCATGGCACGATGCTTCCGAGACCATTCGTAAAATCAAGTATCCCATGCTGGCCGATCCGACAGGCGCGTTGAGCAGCGCATTCGGCGTACTGATAGCGGAAGAAGGCCTTGCCTACCGCGGTACTTTTGTAGTGAATCCGGAAGGAAAAATCAAGATTGCCGAAATTCACGACAACGGCATCGGACGGAACGCCGCCGAATTGCTTCGCAAAGTGGAAGCTGCTCAGTTTGTGGCATCTCATCCCAACGAAGTTTGCCCCGCCAAATGGAAAAAAGGCAATGCCACCCTCACGCCCAGCATTGATCTGGTGGGTAAAATCTGAAACGGTGCAAGTATGAACCGAAAAAGCAGTAAAACAAAACTTTACTGCTTTTTTTATGCTCTCACTCCACCGACACCCATACGCCGTCGGGATTATTGTCGAATTTAATCAGACAGGTATGCGACAGTTCGTCCCATACATATTCGGCTGTTACTTTATTGTCCACTGTTACTTTTTCCGGCTTTTGGGGCAAGTAGAGCCGGGAAACGTTAGCGGTTTCGGCAGGACTTTTCGCCTCGAACGAATAAGCATCTTTTGTCGTTATCTCATTGTATATCCTTGATGCACCGCACAATACCGCCGGTTGGCTTTTCCTGACTTCGACACTTCTCCGACGTCTATTTTATAACAATTTATAAATCGGCATATTATAAATTTTGCGTCACCGATTTGGGTGACGCAGTCAAAAAAACAGTACATCTGCATCATGT
>JAISWE010000119.1 GCA_031271175.1 Bacteroidales bacterium
AATGTCAATGGTATTATTTTTTGTATTATCTTTGCATGTATTATCATTTGTAACGATTTTTAATTGGAGTTTTTAACGGGGATTTCGGCTCCCTATCAAAATCAAAATAAACAAAATAGTTTTTAGGAGTCCCCATCAAAAATATTGGGATGAGTTATTATTTAAAAAAAACCTTAAAATCATTTGTCTATGCAAAAAACCACTTTATTGCTTTTTTCTTTATTGTATTCCTGTACCGGCTATCTCCCGTATCCTGAAATAGAGGCGGTGTTGCAGCAGGCGGGCGGCAACCGCGCCGAACTGGAGCAGGTATTGAAGCATTACGCCGAAAACCCTTCCGACAGCCTGAAACTTCGCGCGGCGGAGTTTCTCATCGTCAACATGCCGGGCAAGTATTCCCAGTACTACGATGCCCCTTGGAACGACGTAGCTACGGTGTATCTCCGCTGGACAAGCTCGTCGAACAAACAACGGGTGCTGGATACCTACGGTTTGGGCAAGATGGTAATCCGGGAGGATGTGAAATATATCACTGCCGACTATTTGATCAACAACATCGAATTGGCGTTCAAAGTATGGCGGGAACGTCCGTGGGGAAAACACATCCCTTTCGATGTCTTCTGCGAGGAGATACTGCCGTACAGGGTAAGCACAGAACCGCTGGAGAACTGGCGGGAAAAAGCCCTGGCCAGTTTCGCCGACTTGAACCTCTCGTTCGAGGAAGATTCGACCGTTACGGCGGTAGAGGCTTGCAGCAGGGTCAATGCCCTGTTGCCCAAATTCAGGATAGACAAAGATTTTCCTGCGATGAGCTATTCTCAACTGATGGCTTCGGCCAGAGGACCGTGTGAAAATATGACGGCGCTGGCTACTTTTGCCATGCGGGCGCTGGGCATTCCCGTTATGGTTGACTTTACTCCGCTATGGCTCAACGGCGCTAGCGGCCATTCGTGGAACACGGTGTGCGACAGCGCCGGCAGGCATATCTCCTTTATAGGGACGGAATCCCATCCGGGACAGTGGCACCAGGGCAACACGCTGATTAAACCCAAAGCCTACAGGAAAACTTTCGCCATACAGCGTGATACGGCGCCGGAAGCGGGAGATATACCCGGCCTGTTCCGCAACCGCGATATGATAGACGTATCGCACGAGTACGACGGCTTTGCCGACGTTGTTGTGCCTATCCGGTTTCCCTTAGCCGGCGCCGAGCGTAAAAACATATATCTTGCTGCGCTGAGAAGCAATCAATTGAGCACGCTGGGAAGCCATCAATGGAGCATTGTGGGCAGGGGAAGAATTGAAAACGGGGAAATGCACTTCGCTTCGGCAGGGAAAAATACGTTTTACCTTCCCGTATATTACGAAAACAACAAACTCATAGCCGCCAACTACCCGTTTGTGCCGGACGACAGCGGGAAGATTTGGTTTTTTCCTCCTGCGGACGGTAAAGATGATGCCACACGAGATTTTTTACCCGACGAAACATGGTTGCCCCGTATGCCGGTACGGACATTTGAAGATATTCCCCCCAAAGGATTGTGGCGTTTTGAAGATGCCCGCCGGTTGGGAAAAGCCGACATCGGCAAGGACCTTGTTCTGTGCGGCGACAGGTTTACGCAGGTGGCAGGCCCGACAACCGAAGACAGGGCTGCTCGCGTGGGACGCGGAAGTTATTTCAGGTGTTTTCACGGCATGGCAGCCAATGGCGGCGGATGGCGGGTGAATGAATTTACGCTGATGATCCGGTTTAAAATACCGGAAAGTAAATACTATGCGCTGTTCCAGACCTCCGTTGCCAACGACGATCATCCGGAAAGTATCATTACCGACAGGGGCGCCATGGGACTGGTTACTTATTCGGCGGTAACGATACGTCCGGGCGTATGGTACCGGCTGGTTATTTCCTCCGGCCCCGAACGGTACGATTATTTTATAGACGGCAAATTAGTGCATGAAATCAATAAGGGAGAAGACGACCGCTTTTCCCTGTCGCCCGACGAATTGCTGCTCTTTGCTGACGACGGATCTTTCGACAATGAATTTGACATTGCAGAAGTGGCTATATGGGATAAAGCCATGTAAAACACACAATTGTATAACAATGATAAAACGGCCATACGTGGTATGTGTTTTATATTTTCGGTTTGCGGTCAAAGAATGGATTTTGGGAAGATGCGGCCACCGGAATGGCAAAAACAAGCCGGAAATTTTCCGGCCAGTTCAGCGCTTGTGCCGCATAAGGTGTCCGTTTTAATCCCTAACTCCGTCATATTTACCCCGTCTATGATTGTAATAGTTTAGTAAACAAAAGCATGCAGGATTTTATAGGCTACCTAAGTAGTGTCTGCCCGAAAACTATTATATTGTCTGAAAATTTTCGTACATTCGTCACTGCGTTTACAATGACACTTTTCATAACTGCATGTCTTCGAGTGGATTCATCCCTGCGGGACTTGGTTGACGATGTGATTGATTATTTCCAGTAGAGACGCAAAATTTTTGCGTCTCTACGAAATGAATATTTGCGATGACGATTCGTAGTGAAGATTATTATGCTGCGTTTTTCAATGTCTTATACAACATGTCAATGAAGCGAAGGAAAAAGATTCGAATCCTTTTTCTCATACAAGTCTCTATAAATTTAGATATTGTGAGTTTTCGGGCAGACACTATGTAGATCTTTTTCAGCGAAAAATGCTGGAAAAATGTCAATGGTATTATTTTTTGTATTATCTTTGCATGTATTATCATTTGTAACGATTTTTAATTGGAGTTTTTAACGGGGATTTCGGCTCCCTATCAAAATCAAAATAAACAAAA
>JAISWE010000188.1 GCA_031271175.1 Bacteroidales bacterium
TGCATCTTCATCCTTCTGCTTTTTTTTATTGTGTCTTTTATGCTGCAAAGATAATGCTTTTTTCCCTATCTAACAAATTATTTATCAAATATTTATAGTTTATAGACAGACACTAATTACATAAATTTTAAATCACATGAAAAGAAGTATTTTATTTTTATTGGCAATCCTGTTGGCATCGACGCAAGTTCGTGCGCAGGACGAGTATTATTTCGGCGGACGCGGCAGGTTGAATCCCGCCATTCCGACGCCGGAATCGTTTTTTGGCTTTCAAATAGGAAAGTCACTGGTACGCTACGACAAGGTGGTGGAATATTTCCGCCTGCTGGCCGAAAAGTCGGATCGCGCTACGCTGGAAGTATTCGGTCATTCGTGGGAGGGACGCGAGCAGGTGGCGCTGATCGTCACTTCGCCCGCCAATCTGAAGAATCTGGAGAACATCCGCAGGGAACACCTGAAAGTGACGGATCCTGCCGTTCCTTCTGTGGACGTGGGCAGCCAGAAAGTGATCGTGCATCTGGGCTATAACGTGCATGGCGGCGAAATAGCAGGTACGGACGCTTCGGTGGTGGCCGCTTACTATCTGGCAGCTTCCGAGGATCCGGACATTGTGCGCCGTCTCGACGAGGCGGTAGTATTCATCGAGCCTTCCCTGAACCCCGACGGACGGGAGAGGGCGGTGACCTTCCTCAACGGCTTTCATTCGCTCGCGCCTGTGGCAGACCCTGCCGACCGCGTACACAGCGGCGGGTTTGTGCCTCACCGCGGCAACCATTTCTGGAACGACCTGAACCGCGACTGGCTGCCCCTCTCGCAGGTGGAAAGCCAAAACCGCGTGGCCTACTATCACAAGTGGTATCCCAACGTATATCTGGATTTCCATGAAATGGGCAGCGCAAGCACCTACTATTTTGAACCTTCGCCGCCGCCCAACTGGGACCCGGTCGTTCCACAGGCCGTTTATGAGGTGCTGAACAATATTCTGGCAAAACACTTCTCGCAGGCGTTGAACAGCATCGGATCGCTGTATTACACGAAGGAGGATTTCACTAATTATTCTCCCATCTACGGCTCTACCTATCCTGATTTTCAGGGCGGTGTAGGCACTACGCTGGAGGTAGGCAGCACTTCGGGCATCCTCATCGAAACCGACGCGGGGATACGTACTTTTTCCCGCAACGTGCTGGATAATTTTCTGGTGAGCATTGCCGCTCTGCGCGCCGCTACGGAGGAAAAAGCGGTTTTCCTGAATCATCAGAAGGATTTCTTCAAAAGCGCCCTGACGCAGGCCGACAAACAGGCAGAAAAATATGTCGTGTTCGGAAGCAGGGAAGACCGGAGCCTGAACAGCATTTTCCTTCACCTGCTGTTGCAGCACAAGATAGAGGTTTACGAACTGACGGCGCCCTTCACGCAGGGCAACAGGAAGTTTGAGCCGGGCAGCGCATGGGTAATACCCTACCGTCAGGCGCAGCACCGGGTGCTTCACTATATCTTCGAAGAAAATACCAAGTTTGCCACTTCCGGCTTTCTGGACTACTCTACCTGGAGCATTGTCCACGGCTACGGTATTCCTTTTGTCAAAGTAAAAGGCGTGGTGAAGGAAGGCGCGAAGGTAGCGCAGACGCCGGAGGCAAAAGGCGCCGTTGAAGGCCGTTCGGACTATGCCTACGCCTTTGAATATTTTGACTATCTGGCGCCCAAAGCGCTCTATTATTTGCAGGACAACGGCGTGAAAACCCGCGTGGCACAAAAAACCTTCACCGCCAAAACCACATCGGGCGAAAAACGTTTTGCGCCCGGCTCTATCGTCATTCCGGTACACTACCAGAGCCTGTCGCCGGATCAGCTGTACCGGCTACTGGGCGAAGCGGCGGCGCTTGCCGGCATCACTGTGAGCGCCGTCACCGACGGGCTTAGCGTGGCGGGCATCGACATAGGGAGCAACAACATCCGCGCGCTGAAAAAGCCCGTTGTTGCTGCC
This sequence comes from Bacteroidales bacterium, assembly GCA_031271175.1. Lineage (GTDB taxonomy): Bacteria > Bacteroidota > Bacteroidia > Bacteroidales > UBA4181 > JAIRLS01. The sequence continues at coordinate 1,985 of JAISWE010000188.1, forward strand.
GTCGTTTCCACCGGAGGTTATTTCGGCTGGACGAATACGGGCGAATTGTGGCAGTTGCTGAGCAACACGCTGGGCATTCCACTGAGCAAAATAGACGCGCAAACTTTTGAACAGGTCGATGTATCAAAATATACGACGATTGTGCTTGGTGAAACGCCCCGTTTCTCGCCTGCACTGCTCACGCGCCTCACGGAATGGATTGAACGCGGCGGCACGCTGATTGCCTACGGCGCCGCCGCAAAGTGGGCGGTGGAAGCAAAGGTGGCGACAGGATTTCTTCCCGATACAGGCAACGTCCGGAAAGAACCGAACGCCACCGCGACGTGGCGACGCGGCGCCGGTTTTGGAGAACCTTTCACCGGAGCCGTCTTTCCCGCCGAACTGAATCTTGAGCATACCCTGGCTTACGGATTCGCTTCAAAAGACTTTTATGTGCTGAAAACCACTACGGATGGGCCTCCTCAACCTTCCAACGCCAAAGAGGTGGTATTGAAAACCGTTTCATCCGAACAGGTAAACGGACAGGTGACGGCCGAAGTCCGGCCGAAAATCAAAGACAGCGTCCCCGTAGTGGTAGCCACTTCTCGCGGGCGAGGCGCTGTTGTCCTGTTCGGCGAATCACCTGTATTCCGCAGCTACTGGCTCGCCCCGGGCAGAATCCTCACCAATGCGGTGTTCTTCGGCGTTGGCGTTGGCGGCGGAAGAGTATATTGAATCCAAGAGGGTTATTATTGATTGTTTGTTTCATCAAGCAGGGCGAAGATATTTCCGCCCTGCTTTTTTGTGACGTACATGGCAGATCACATGGCGGTGGAAGTCCACTATGGGGGACAGTTTTGTAAGCACATTGAAAGGAGAAAAGCAGCTTATTGGAAAGGAATATACCGTTGGAATAGAAGAAAATAACTGCCGACTGAGACATCGTATCCGCAGGGCTTTCCGTAAAATTGGCTGTTGCTCAAAGAAACTGTTCAACCATTTGAAAGTTTTCCATCTTGCTTTCTTTTATATCCATTTCGGATTTGTCTCAATTAGCATACTTTGGAAAACACCTCCCAAAAGTCAAAAATCAAAAAATTTCATGTACATTTGTCCATTCTTAAAATTTGGAAGTATGAAAAAGTCATTCTTTATTGCTGTTGCCATATTATTTGCGTCGTCCGATAACCGGGCATGCACCAATTTTCTTGTCACTCGCGGGGCTTCTGTTGACGGATCGGTCATGATATCCTATTCTGCCGATTCCCATACGCTTTACGGAGAACTGTACCGTTTTCCCGCCGCCCGCCATCCATCCGGAGCGCAACGGAAAATTACGGAATGGGACACCGGCAAGCCGCTTGGATTCATTCCCGAGGCGCTCGAAACCTTCTCGGTAGTGGGCAACATGAACGAGTACCAGGTGGTGATCGGGGAAACCACTTTCGGCGGCCGCCACGAACTGACGGATACCGCCGGCATGATCGACTATGGAAGCCTTATCTATATCGCGCTCCAGCGGTCGAAAACTGCGCGGGAAGCCATCGAAATAATGACTTCGCTGGCAGAAAGGTATGGCTTTTGCAGCGAAGGCGAATCTTTCAGCATCGGCGATAAAAACGAGGTGTGGATAATGGAAATGACGGGAAAAGGCGCGGGAGGAAAAGGCGCCCTGTGGGTAGCCCTCCGAATACCGGACGGTTACATCTGCGCACATGCCAATCAGGCGCGCATCACGGCCTTCCCCAAAAACGATCCGGAAAATTGCCTGTATAGCGAGGATGTAATAGCTTTTGCACGAGAAAAGGGCTGGTATAACGGCACAGACGAAGACTTCAGCTTTTCGGACACCTATCATCCGGTCGATTTCCACGGCGCACGGTTCTGCGAAGTGCGCGTATGGTCGTTCTTCAAAACCTTCAACAAGGATATGCTCTCTTTTTTCGACTATGCAAAAGGCGAAAATCCGTCCGGGCGAATGCCGCTCTGGATCAAGCCCGATCGCAAACTGTTGCCCAAAGACGTCATGAACGCTATGCGCGATCATCTGGAAGGCACCGAACTGGACATGCGCAAAGACCTGGGAGCCGGCCCTCACGGGCTGCCCTACCGCTGGCGTCCGCTGACATGGAAAGTAAACGGACGGGAATATTGCAACGAACGGGCTGTAGCTACCCAGCAAACCGGTTTCTGGTTTGTGGGACAGGCACGCTCGTGGCTGCCCGACATGATAGGCGGCATCCTCTGGTTTGGAGTGGACGATGCGGCGACTTCGCCCCTGACGCCTATTTACAGCAGCATCACCCGGATACCGCCCCATTTTGCACAAGGCAACGGCAGTATGACCGAATATTCCGAAACTTCCGCCTTCTGGCTTGTCAATCAAGTCGCCAACTTCGCCTATCTGCGCTATGATGTCATGGGAAACGACGTATGTCGTGCAATGCACGAACTGGAGGACGCTTTTCTCGACAATATAGCCCGCACGGATGCGGAAGCATTAACGCTTTACGGGAAAAATCCCGCCAAAGCAAGGGAATATCTTACCGGATACTCCAACCGGCAGGCAGCCGCCACTTTCCAGCGCTGGGAAAACCTGAGCCGCTTCCTCTTGGTAAAATATATCGACGGAAACATCAAAAAAGAACAGGACGGCAAATTCATGCCCAACCGCTACCATACCACTTGCGCACCACCGGAACAACCGGGCTATCCGGAATGGTGGCTGGAAAAAATCGCCGAAAGCACAGGTGACAAGTTAAAAGTAATCGAATAAAAGTGACAAGTTTTCCACGACCCGCGTCATGCAGTCTTTCCGTAAGAATTTATTCGACGATTTTTGCAGGTATAATTATCGAGCGCGGCGTGATTTGCATCAGACCGGTGGTGATGAGGGAATCGCCGGGATGAAGGCCGCTCAGAATTTCCACGCGATCGTTGGTTCGCGTGCCTGTTTTTACTACAACCGGTTCCACTTTTCCCGCGCGGTAGATGTAAATTTTTTGACCTGTAGATTCGGACAGTATGGCGTCGGAAGGGATCATCAGGACGTTTTTTCCGGCGTTGATCTGCACGTTAATCCGGACGAAAGCTCCCGGCGTAAGCGCATGATCGTCATTGGGCGTCAGCACTTTCATCTGCAAAGTGCGCGTAGATACGTCAATGGTCGGTTCCACGGCATAAACCGTTGCTGTCCGTTCGTTGAACATTCCCTCCAGCGAATACCTGATGACGGAATTTTTGCCCACGACGCCCGCATATTTCTCCGGAACGGAAAACTGTATTTTGGCCGGATTGTCGCTTACCAGCGATGCGATGTCTGTTCCGGGCGTGATATATTCACCCGGCGACACCTTCCGGAATCCGATTTTCCCGTCGAAAGGGGCTGTGATTTCGGTTTTTGAAATCTGTGATTCCAACAAGGCGATATCCGCCTGAGCGGATTGCAGGTTGGCATAGGCAACATCGTATTCCTGACGGCTGATCGCTTCCTTGTCCAGCAATTGCCGCTGACGCGCTTCCACCTCTTCGGCAAGTTTCAAGTTGGCGCGGGCTTTCAGCAACTGCGCCTGCAAATCGTCGTCGTAAACTTTGATCAGCAAAGTGCCTTTTGTAACTACCGTACCCTCGCTGAAGTGAATACCTGTAATTTTACCGGAAACCTCGCTTTTCAGGACAATCACTTCATTGGCTTCCACCGATCCGATAACGGGCAGCGTTTCCGTAAAATGTTCCGGCTTCATTACCTGCAAATTGACCGACACGGCAGACCGTGCATAGGCTGTACCTTTGTGCTGTGCCGCCGTTGCCGCCCCAACGATCCTGTAGAGGACAGCTCCCCCGAAAACAAGCGCCAATACGGCGATAATGATACTTTTTACTTTCATTTCTGTTGTGATAAATAAAATACAAAAATACACGATTTTGTTATGTGTTTTCCGTGAAAAATCATAATTAATGTTAAATGCCCGTTAAAACCGTCATCTGAAGGCAAAATGATATTCCCAGATCAACCGGCGCGGGGCATCACAGACGCTGTAATTTTTTTTTTCATTCACACGCTCTTGAAAATCCAAAATTTTCATGTATTTTTGCAAAAGTTTTATAACCACTTATTATGTCATTCCTAACAGACAAAATTTTATTTGAAGGGCTTACGTTTGACGATGTTTTGCTGGCGCCGGCCTATACCGAAGTCCTTCCGCGCATGGTCAGTTTGTCCACCCGCTTTTCGCGCCACATCCGTTTGAATATACCGATTGTGTCTGCGGCGATGGATACCGTGACGGAATCGAATCTTGCCATTGCCATGGCACGGGAGGGTGGGATAGGGGTTATCCACAAAAACATGAGCATCGAGGAACAGTCGAATCAGGTAAAAACCGTGAAGCGTGCGGAAAACGGCATGATTTACGATCCCGTTACCATTGATGTAAATGCTACGGTAGGGGCGGCAAAACAGTTGATGATGGAATTTAAAATCGGCGGTATCCCCGTGGTGGACAATAACAAACTGGTGGGCATCCTCACCAACCGCGACCTGCGCTTTGAACAGAACCTGAAACGGCCTGTAACGGAAGTGATGACCAAAGAGCATATTGTAACTGCCACCGCAGGCACCAACCTGGAAAAGGCGGCGGAAATTCTGCAACGTTACAAAATTGAAAAACTGCCCGTAGTGGATGAGCACTTCCAGCTTATCGGGCTGATTACTTACAAAGATATTACCAAAGCCAAAGATCGCCCCAATGCCTGCAAGGATGAGTTCGGACGGTTGAGAGTAGCCGCCGCCGTAGGAATTTCTTCCGATACGCTCGCACGGATCGACGCCTTAGTGAAAGCCGACGTAGATGCGATCGTGCTTGATTCGGCGCACGGACACAGCTACAATATTATTCAAACCGTCAAGAACGCAAAAAAACAGTTCGGACATACCGATATCATTGTCGGAAACATTGCTACGGAAGAAGCAGCCCAGACGCTTGCCGAACTGAACGTTGACGGCATAAAAGTGGGCATCGGGCCGGGGTCTATCTGTACCACGAGAGTAGTGGCCGGCGTGGGAGTTCCGCAACTTTCGGCGATCTACAACGTGGCGCAGGCCGTCAAATCAACCGATATTCCGGTAATAGGCGACGGCGGCCTCCGCTATTCGGGCGACATTGTAAAAGCGCTGGCAGCAGGCGCCGACAGTGTTATGGCAGGCTCTTTATTCGCCGGAGTGGATGAATCCCCGGGAGACACCATCATTTATAACGGCAGAAAATACAAATCGTACCGTGGCATGGGGTCTATCGAAGCCATGCAAAAAGGCTCAAAAGACCGTTATTTCCAGGATATGGAGGAAGATATCAAAAAACTGGTTCCCGAAGGCATTGAGGCGCGAGTACCCTACAAAGGAAACCTTTCGGAAGTCGTTTATCAGTTAGTAGGCGGATTGAGAGCAGGAATGGGCTACTGTGGAGCAGCAAATATCGAGAAGCTGCACGATGCCAAATTCATTCGCATTACCCATTCGGGCATTGAGGAAAGCCACCCGCACGATGTCACCATTACGCGCGAAGCGCCCAATTACAGCCGCTAACAGCAAACAGGTATCGACGCGGTTCAAACCTGCCGGCGTACAACAGAAAATATGCCCCTCCGTTTCCGCTTGTTCCCGTACCGGTTGATAGCGGTGCGACCGTGCCGAAATTTATTTTTCCTTTCCCCCCACGTTTTCTCTCAGTTCTCCTACAAAGCGATGCAGCGCACGAGTATCTTTCGTGCGGATCATCTCTATCAATGCCGAAAGTTTATCATGTATTTTTTCTATTTGAGGCAAGGTATAAGGGTTGAGCAGCACTTCGCTCAGCAGGTAATCGTTTTCCGAAAGTAGTCCGCTGGCGATATCCAGATGCTTCTTAAAGGTTGTTCCGGGCGCTTCCTGATGCTTCATGCAAGCCGCAAACACCATTGTCGATGCGAAAGGCACCGACAGGGAATAGGCCATGGTCTTGTCGTGTTGTGCAAAAGTATATTCGTAAATGTTCAAATGCAGGGATGCATAGAAATCGCGGAAAAAACGTTTGCCTTCTTCATCGCTTTCACTGATAATAACGGCATTTTGTGTTTTTAATTCCTTTAAACTGGCAAATGTTGGGCCGAACATGGGGTGAGTGGACACAAAACGGCGCCCCAATTGGCGATAATAATCCTGCAAGCCGTTTTTTACCGAAGTGATATCGGACAGGATACATTCCTCCGGCAGGTACGGCAGGACATCATTGAATGCGGCAACGGTATGTTGCAAACTCACCGCATTGATGAGCATCTGGGGATGGAAGGCGTCAATCTGTTCAAAAGAAATAAACCGGTGGGTATTGAAAAAATACCTCAACCGCCGTTTGTCGATGTCGAACACGGCTATTTCGTGTTCCAGACAAAGAGATTCGACAAACCATGCGCCCATGTTGCCTGCGCCGATAACCAATATTTTCATTCGAGAGAAGATTTGTTTGATCTATATGCCAAGTAAATGTTTCATTGAGAAGATGCCTTTCCTGTCGTGAATAAATTCTGCCGCCATTACGGCTCCCAGGGCAAATCCTTGCCGCGAATGGGCGGTATGGATAATTTCAAGGTCGTCGATAGCGGAAGCATATTTTACAGTGTGTGTACCGGTCACGTTGCCTTCGCGAATCGAGCGTATCGGCAACACATCCGGCGCTTCTCCGTCCTGTTCCCAACGTTGGAGGTCGGGTATTTCGTCCAGAATGCCTTCGGCAAGCGTGATGGCGGTTCCGCTTGGGGCATCCAGCTTACGGGTGTGGTGGATTTCTTCAATGGAGGCGTGGTAGTCGGGAAATTTTGCCATTAACCGAGCTAAAGTACGGTTGAGTTCAAAAAAGATGTTCACTCCGGGGCTAAAATTCGATGCGCATAACATCGAACCGTTGCGGGCCATACACAATTCCTTGGCTTCGTTCAGCCTGCCGTACCAGCCGGTAGACCCCGAAACCACCGGCACATCGTACCGCAGACATTGCATCACATTGTCAAAGGCGGTCAAGGGGCTGGTAAACTCAATGGCTACCTGCGACTGTTGCAGGTTTTCGCGGGTAAATTCATTCGGATTGTCCACATCAATTTTCAGGACGATGCGGTGTTTCCGTTCGAGGGCGACTGCTTCAATGGCTTTGCCCATTTTTCCATATCCTATCAAGGTAATATCCATGCTGTTGTTATTTTGTCTTTTATGATGATATGCTGCATTCAATGCCATTCTATTTCGAAAGGCAACATTGCCTGAACGCCGTTCATTTCCATAATATTTTGTATTTGCCGGTAATATTTGCCGTATGCCTCGTCTGCACCGGAGGGGATGATACGCAGCCTCAATTCTTCGGAAAGGCTCGACATCAGCATTTCCAGCGTTCCCTGCAATCGGGGAAGTTCTTCTACGGAATAGTTGTCCACGCCTGCCTTTTCGGCGGCAATGCGAATGGCGTCGGTCAATCCGCCGAATGTATCGACCAGTCCTGTGCGTTGCGCGTCCACCGCATTCCACACACGTCCCTGAGCTATTTTGTCCACCGCATCCTTTGTCATTTGCCGGCCTTCGGCAACCCGTTCCAGAAAGACATCGTAAACGTTTTCCACGCTACGTTGCAGCATACTGCGTTCTTCTGGATGGAGCGGACGCATCGGGTTCGGAAAATCGGAATGCCGGTGAGTTCCGGCGCCATCAAAGGTCAGTCCGATTTTTTTGTTCATAAATTTTTTGAAATTAAAAGCATATCCCCAAACCCCGATAGACCCGGTAAGGGTTGTGCGGTTGGCGATGATAGTGTCGGCAAAGGCGGCGATGTAATATCCTCCGGATGCTGCCACATCGCTGAACGACGCTATGACGGGCTTATCCGCCAGACTGATTTCGCGAGCGATGATTTCCGATGCCAGTGCACTTCCTCCTCCGGAATTGATGCGCAGTACGATGGCTTTGACGGCCGAATCCTGACGGGCGCTACGAATGGCATTTGATAAACCTTCGGAGGTAATTCCGTTTCGTCCGTCACCCATCACGATGTTTCCTTCCGCATAAATCACGGCTATTTTCTGCCTGCCGTATCTGTCTGCCGGAGATAACTTCCGGTTGTATTTGATATATTTGGGAAGTGTGATAAAATGGATGTCATCTGTTGATGCAACGCCTGTTTTTTCTTTCAGCTCTTCCAAAACCGTGTCGTAATAGACCCGTCCGTCCACCAGTCCTTTGTCCAGCGCCGTGCGGGTATCGTAAATCTCCAGCCTGTCCGCCCATTCATTCAACTGTGCCGCAGACAGATTGCGGGCTTCGGCGATCTTGTCTGTCATGCAATTCCATACAGACTTAACACAGGAGAGCGTCTGTTCGCGGTTTTCCGGACTCATGCTTTCCTGCATGAGCGGTTCTACAGCGCTTTTGTATTTTCCATGACGGATAACCTGTACTTCAATATCCAATTTGTCCAGCATGTTTTTCAGAAAGGGCATTTGCGCGCTTAATCCTTTCCACTGAAAGTCGCCCAGCGGGTTGATATACACCTTGTCGGCAACTGTCGCCAGATAGTACGACTTTTGTGTGTACATATCGCTATAGCTGAGGATAAATTTGCCCGACTGCTTGAAATTTGTCAATGCATTGCGGATTTCTTCCAACTGTGAAATGCCTGCATATACCTCGCTAACATTCAGCAAAATACCTTCAATGCGATCGTCGGTTTCAGCTTTTTTGATGGCGGACAAAATGGCGTTCAATCCAAGTGTCTGCTGCATGTTCGGATTCATGTAGTCAAGCAGGGGAAAGGGGGTTTCCCGCGTACGTTCCGCAATTTCAGCATTCAAATTGATTTTCAACACCGATTTTTCCTCCACTGTCACCATGTCGGACAGAGAGGAAACAGCCCCCATCATGCCCGCCATGATCAGGAACAAAAGAAACAGGGCAAAGAAACACCCAATGAAAGAAGCTAAAAGATATTTCAAAAACTTAAGCATAATACAATGATTTTGATATATTTGACGTTCTATGATTTTATTCAATCCAAAGGCAAAGTTATAACATTCAATTGTAAATCAAACTATCTTCTGCAATTATTCATTATTTTTCCGTTCTTCACAAAATTTATTTCCGAAAATATGTTTTTTGGCCGGAATCATGTATTTTTGCATCATAAAATGAATACAAGTCTCAAGATACCGGATTTTCGTTCGGGGTTGCAGTTGGATCGGCTGGAAAGTCTGATCGAATATAAGAGCAGGCAATTGCGATGTAAAGGTTGTGAAAATCTTTGCATGGTGACGAAATTTACCTTTGCCAACGGAAATTCGTATTATTCGGGTAATAAATGCGAAAAAATATTCACTAACAAAGGGGACATCACCCGTCGTGGCATCAATCTATATCAATACAAGAACGAATGGCTGAACGCTTGCGGGGGCAAGGATGTCGATCATCCGCACTGTGTGATGGGTATCCCCCGCGTGCTCAACATGTTCGAGAACCTGCCGTTCTGGAGCGCTCTGCTGCGGGGATGCGGCATGGAAGTCGTTTTGTCTGCGCCATCCACCATGCAGATGTACGAAAAGGGTTTGGGTACCATTATGTCCGACAGCATTTGCTTTCCGGCGAAACTGGTGCACGGACACATCTTCGACTTGGCAGAACGGGGCGTGCAACGCATTTTTTACCCGATGGTGATCTATGAAAAACTGGAAACCCAAAACGCCGTCAATACCTACAACTGTCCTATTGTCAGCAGTTATGCGGAGGTGATCCGCAGTTCCATCCGTCCCGAGCAGCGCTGGAACATCCCGCTGGACAGTCCTGTCATCTCCTTTTCCGACGAAAAACTGCTGGAACGCGCCTGTTACCGCTATTTGAAAAGTTTAGGCGTTGGAAAGTCCGTTTTTCGCAAATCATTTGAAGCCGCACAGCAGGCGCAGGCAGATTTTAAAGAGAAACTGACCGCCAAAGCCGGCGAAGTCATTCGCACTGCGCTGAAAGAACAGCATACTGTAGTGGTGTTGGCAGGCCGTCCCTATCATATCGATTCGCTCATCAACACCAAAGTGCCAGACATGCTGGCGGAAATGGGCGTCGATGTGGTTTCCGAAGATGCCGTTGCCGGATGGGCGTCCATTCCCGACCTGCAAGTGTTGCCCCAGTGGACTTATCCCAACCGCATCTATCAGGCGGCGGCATGGGTGGGACAACAGAAAGGCAATGTATATCTGGTGCAAATCAACTCGTTTGGCTGTGGCCCCGACGCCATCACCATCAATGAAACGCGCGAACTGCTCAAAAGCAAGGGAAAACCGCATACACTGGTGCGGGTGGACGAAATCACCTCCACCGGATCGCTGCGACTGCGGCTCCGTTCGATGCTGGAATCCTTCACCCTGCGTAATCCGGCGGATTTTCCCGAAAAAGAACGCACACAGGTAGCTTTTTTCGAAGAAAAGGATCGTCACCGCACCATCCTTGCGCCGACTTTCTCCCACATCTATTCCCGAATGTTGCCTCCCATTTTTGCGCTGGGAGGCTATACCCTCGAAAATCTGCCGCCCGCCGACAAACCATCGGTAGAGGCGGGCTTGAAATATGCCAACAACGAAATTTGCTATCCGGCTACTATTGTGGTGGGCGACGTCATTAAAGCATTGCAGAGCGGCCGCTACAACCGCCGGCGGGTAGCGATAGGCATTACGCAGACAGGCGGGCAGTGCAGGGCTTCCACCTATTTGTCGCTTATCAAAAAAGCGCTGATAGCGGCAGGATTCGAGGATGTTCCCGTTATTGCCATCGGTACGGAAGGAAAAGTCATCAACAGCCAATCCGGATTCAACGTCAATTGGCTGAAACTGCTGCCGATTATCTTTGCAACGCTTTGCTATGCAGACAGTTTGGCAGCAATGTATTATTCGACGGTGGTACGCGAAATTCGCAAAGGCGACGCCGACCATCTCCTGGACAAATACCTGCGAGCCATTCATCCCCAAATACTGAAAAAGGACATCCACGCTGTTTTTGCCCTGCTCAGACGCGCCGTCAAGGAATTTAACGAAGTGAAAACCGATATGCTGCATCATCCGAAAATCGGTATTGTAGGAGAAATCTATATCAAATACAACACCTTTGGAAATGCAAACATCGTGGAATGGCTCACTTCGAGGGGAGTGGAGGTAGTCGTACCGCCGTTGATAGATTTTTTCCTGCAAAGTTTCGTGAATATCAAGGTGAACCGGCAACAGAAAATTCGACGCGCGTCATGGTCTGACGTATTTGTTTATTTCCTGGAAAGTTATGCCAACGGTTTCATGAGACGTACCCATCGCACCATGTCACGCTATGTACGCCACGAACCGGTGCACAGCATTCGCGACATGTCCAAAAAAGCAGCGCAGATTCTGAATCTGGCCAACCAGTTCGGCGAAGGATGGCTTATTCCTGGAGAAATAGCAGGCTTCGCAGAAAACGGCGTGAACAACATCGTTAGCGTACAACCCTTTGGCTGTATTGCCAACCATGTCGTATCCAAAGGCGTAGAAAAACGCATCCGCGACCGCTATCCCAACGTAAACCTCCTTTTTCTCGATTTCGACAGCGGAATGAGCGAGGTCAACATCCTGAACAGACTGCATTTCATGGCGAAAAACATCGAATCACCGTAGTTCTCGATCAAAAAGATTTTTTAAAAAATGTTGAAAATAAATAAAATAATTACGATATTTGCAGCGTAAATTTGGGCGCTTTAAAAAGCAGAAAAAGAGTTTTAATATTCATAAAATCAAATAAATAAAAGGATTTGTAACTTCATTTTTAAATGGCATATCAACAACAACCGCAAGTTAAATCACAAAAAGCCTCATTGTCCGAATTGCGCATCAATCGGGAGATACAGGCGAAAACGGTACGTTTGGTCGGAGATAATTTCGAACACTCCAACCGGATCGTAAGTTTTTATGAAGCTTTGAAAATAGCGGAAGGGTTGGGACTGGATCTGGTAGAGATTTCCCCTACAGCCGAACCTCCTGTGTGCAGGGTAGTAGATTATCAGAAATATCTGTATCAACAGAAAAAAAAGCAGAAAGAAATCAAGGCAAAAACGGTAAAAGTCGTAGTGAAAGAAATCCGTTTCGGCCCTCAGACAGACGACCATGATTATAACTTCAAGCTGAAACATGCCATCAATTTTCTTAATGAAGGCGCTAAAGTAAAAGCATTTGTGTTTTTCAAAGGCCGTTCCATTATATACAAAGAACAGGGAGAAATACTTTTACTCCGTTTTGCGCAGGATTTGGAAGATTACGGCAAAGTGGATCAAATGCCCCGACTGGAAGGGAAAAGAATGATCATGTTCCTTTCCGCAAAACCCAAAAAGAAATAAAAGAGATCAAAGAGATCAAAGAAATAGAGTCAATAAGTTAAATATAATAATTAAAAATTGAAATAAATGCCTAAGCAAAAAACCAATTCCGGAGCCAAGAAAAGATTTCATCTGACGGGAACAGGAAAAATCAAACGCAAACATGCGTTCAAACGACATATCCTGACTAAAAAAACGACAAAACAAAAACGAAGCTTGACGCATGCCGGCTTAGTTGCCCAACCGGATGTGAACGGAGTTCGCCTGTTGTTGAATCTTAAATAAATAGCTTTTATAGTAGTAATAACCAAGAGTGAATTAGCCTAAAGCGTCCTGATAAGACCGCTAATCATTCGTAAATTTTTGAATTATGCCAAGATCAGTAAATTCAGTAGCGTCGAGAGCACGCCGTAAAAAATTGCTCAAACTCACACGGGGTAATTTTCTTGCCCGCAAAAATGTGTGGACTGTTGCTAAAAACACCTGGGAAAAAGGGCAACAATATGCCTACCGCGACCGCAGAACCAAAAAACGCAATTTCCGCAGTCTATGGATTCAGCGTATCAATGCAGCTGTCAGGCCTTTTGACCTTTCTTATTCGGAGTTCATGGGCAAAATACATCAAAAAGGTGTAGCCCTTAACCGGAAAACACTGGCCGACCTCGCCATGAACCATCCGGCAGCCTTCGAAGCAGTTGTAAAGTCAATAAAATAATTCATTTTTCATTGATTCTGTTAAAACGGAACATCCCTAACGGGAGCGTTTCGTTTTTTTTTAGCTGTCCTAATCATTAATTGTCAGCATGATAAAAAATATTTGAAAGGCTTCATCATGTATCACAATATTTTTTACTACTTTTAACCCCTATTTTTATTGAACGAAGGTAGGGAGTCATCCCCTTATTAAATCATCAGCTACGATGCAAAACCGTTTGGAAACATTGGAGAAGGAAAACCGTGAGTTGAAAAAGCGTCTGGCGCAGCTGGAGCCGCAAAATCCGGAAGATTTCCGTGCCGTTTTGACCGGCATGGAAGATATAGAATTGACGGATATCATTCCGTTGGAAGAACTGCAACAATTGCAGGATAATTTTTCCGTCGCCCTCGGTATTACGTCCGCCATTGTAGATACGAAAGGAAAAAGTATCACCCGATTGAGCAATTACAGCGACGACGCGGATCATCCATGCAAACTGATGGAGGCCAAGGCGCCCGTCTATATCGGCGAACGGCATGTGGCCGACTGGAAGATCAGCATGTGCGGCTTCGGAGGAACCATTGCCCCGTTCGTCAAGGCAGCCTGCCAAAATCAGGACGAGTTTGACGCCCTTTTCCCACAATTGCAGGATGAAATTTATCGCCATTTCAAGAGCGTCTGTTCCATGCTGGAACTGATGGCCAACAAAATCTCCGGCATCGGATACAGTCACAGGAAACTTGCCTGTGAAGAAAAACGCTCAAAAGAGACCATCGCGCAGAGCGAACGAAAACTGAAAGAAAACAACACGATGCTGGAAGGCATCATGAACGCCATTCCCGCCCCGCTGTTCGTGAAAGACGGCGAAGGACGCTACAGCCGATGCAATAATACCTACCTCGAAACCTTCGGTTACAACATGGAACAGGTGATCGGAAAGACAGCCGAAGACCTGTTCGGCAAAAACATCGGACGATCAGGGGACGACGCCGACGCCCATCAGCCGGAAAATATACTGCATACCGTCAACGGGCTTCGGGAATTTATCATCACCCGCAGCAAAATCCCCGACAGCAACGACGCCGTGGGAATCATGATGGACGTTACCGCAATGAAAGAAGCGGAACGGAAACTGCTCATCGAAAAAGAACGTATCGAAGCGGTGGGCAACAACATTCCCGACGGATGCCTCTACCAATTCAGCCTCAATACCGGCACAGGGGAAATGAAAATAGAATATGTCAGCGAGTCGTTCATACGGCTTTCGGGCATATCCGCCGCCGACGCAGTGGGCGACGTCAACCACCTCTTCAGGCTGATTCATCTCGATGATATTGCCGGACTGATAGCAAAAATACAGGAATGTGTTACCACGATGGGCAACTTTAACGTAGAGTTCAGGCTCAACGGATCGCCCGTCCGCTGGATACAGATGATTTCGCATCCCCATCTGGAGCGCGATGGCAAAGTGCTGTGGGATGGCGTCATTCTCGACATCACCCGCCGGAAAGAAACCGAAAAAACACTCAGGCTGGAAAAAGAACGCATCGAAGCGCTGGGCGACAATTTCCCCAACGGATGCCTGTTCCGCTACTGCCTGCCCGTCGAAAGCCTTCAAAAAGAAAGCTGGCTGAACGACATGCAACTCTCCTACGCCAGCGCAGCCTGGGAAAAAATCAGCAACATTCCGATGGAGGCCGCCATGAAAGACGTTACCCTGCCCTTCCAAAAGATACATCACGACGACTTGGCCGACGTCATGCCGCAAATGATGGAATGTATCAACCGGCGCTCCGACTTTAACGCGGAGATCAGGTATCATTACGGCGAATCCGAACAGCGCTGGTTGCAAGTGGCCGCCCGACCCCACAGTGAAGAAGACATGATCTTCATCGACGGCTTGCTCCTCGACATCACCGACCGGAAAATCACCGAACTCGAATTGCTCTCGGAAAAAGAACGCATCGAAGCGCTGGGAGACAATTTCCCCAACGGATGCCTCTTCCGCTACCGCTTGCCCGTCAAAAAAATACAGGAAGAAAACTGGATCACCTTCATGCAACTCTCCTATGCCAGCGCATCGTGGGAAAAAATCAGCAATATACCGGTGGACGCCGTCATGCAGAACGGATTGCTGCCGTTCCTGCAAATCTTCCCGGAAGACCTCGCCGACGTCGCCCCACAAATGCACGAATGCATGAACACCTTAACGGACTTCAACGCGGAAGTGAGATACCATTATGCCGAAAACGACGCGCGATGGATGCAAATATCTTCCCGCCCGCGACGCGAAGGGGAATGGATCGTCAATGACGGCTTTATCCTCGACATCACCGACCGCAAAAAATCCGAAACGGAACTGTGCAACTACCGCGACGAGCTGGAACGGCTGGTAAAAGAACGTACCGAAGAACTGGAAGCCTCCACCGAAGAACTCTATGCCATCAACGAAGAACTGTCCGCTACCAATCAGGAATTTTCGGTCACCAACGAAGAACTGCACGCAAAAAACGAACAGCTGCACCAGGAAATGACCATGCGCAAGCGGATCATGCAACAACTGGAAAACAGCGAAAATACGATGCGCAACTTCATCATACAGGCCATGGTCGGCATCGCCATCTTCGACAGGGAAGGACGCGCCATCGAATGGAACCCGGCGCTGGAACAAATCGTCGGCATACCGCGCGATGAAGCCATCGGTAAATACGAGTGGGAAACCATGTTCATGCTGCGCCCCGAAGAAGAACAGACCGAAGACACCTTCCTCCGCTTGAAACAATCCTGTGAAGCAGCCTTCTTCAAAGACGCCGAAGGCAAAAGCCATCCGCCCACGGAAATGGACGAATTTATCTATACCCCGCAGGGTGAAGAACGCTTCGTCCATGTGTCGCTGTTCACCATTTCGCTTGACGGCGGCAACCTCTACGGAAGAATCTTCCTCGACCATACCGAAAAACACCTTACCGACCACGAGCTGGAACAGTACCGCACCATGCTGGAAGAAATGGTGGAAATGAAAACGCAGGAATTAGTCGCATCGCAGGAAAGACTGGTCTCCCTGAGCGACAACCTCTCCGGTGGCGTGATCTTCCAAATCTCCAACGGACAGTTTACTTACATCAGCGCCAATTTTACCCAAATGTTCGGAACAGAAATCGACAGCATCCTCGCCGACCGGGAGCTGTTCCTCCAGCTGATAGACGCAAACGACCGCGACAAACTTTTCCTGATCGGCGATACCGACAAAAACGCAATGCTGTGCGACGTGGAATGTCGTTTTGTCCGCGACAGCGCCACCAAGTGGGCGCACATACAGGCCAGCTGCCGCGTACAGTCCGATGGAAGCCGGATATGGGACGGATTCATGATCGACACCACCAACCGCAAGTTTGCCGAACAGGAACTGGAAGAAATCAGAAAACGGCAGGGGATACTCATCAAAGTGCTGCAAATCGCACAGTCCACAGCAAACATGCCCGACGCCATCAACCTTGTACTCTCCGAAATAGGCGAATACGCAGGCGTTAGCCGGACGTACATCTTCGAGAAAACACCCGACGGGCGAACCGTCAAAAACACCTACGAATGGTGCCGCGAAGACATAGCCCCCATCATCCAGACCCTGCAAAACATCCCCCTGTCCGACATGCAGCGATGGTTCAACACCTTTGAAAAAGGACAGTACATTCAAACCTCCGACATCACCGTCCTGCCCGACTTCGAATACAACATCCTGCAGGCGCAGAACGTCAAATCCATTCTGGTACTGCCGCTCGCCATCAACGGCGCAGTGTATGGCTTTGTAGGACTTGACGACTGCCACTCCCACAGAGAATGGCCTAAAAGCGAAGTGGAACTGCTCATCAGCCTTTCGCAGATCATCGCCGACACCACCCGGCGTTTCAGGGCTGAAAACTCCATGCTGCTTTCGCAACAAACCATGCGCACCGTGCTGGACAACATCAACGCCAACATCTACGTCGCCGATTTCGATACCTACGAAATCCTCTTTGCCAACAAAAAATTGCTGGAAGACACCGGCCTCCACCAGATGCAGGGCAAACACTGTTGGAAAATGTTCAACGGGCTTGACGAAGTGTGCGATTTCTGTCCCAACCGCCATTTGCTGGACGAACGCCATCGGCCTACCGGACTGTACCATTGGGAACACCGCAACGGCAAATACGGACGCTGGTACGAATGTACCGACGCCGCCATCGAATGGGTGGACGGACGGCTGGTACACATGGAATACGCCATCGACATCACCGACCGCAAGCTGGCCGAAGAAGCACGCCAAAAATCCGAAGAACTCTACCGCCAACTCACCGTCGCTTCCCCAGACGCCATCGTGGTGTGCGACTCGCAAGGCGTCGTGAAATATTGCTCCCCAAGAGCCATGGAACTTTTCCTGACCACCGAAGAAATGTACACGGAGCAAGAGCTGAGCCTCTTCAAATACATCCATCCCTACGAAAAGCAGCGTACCGCCGATCTCTTCGACACCATCACTGCCAGCGACATCTATTATGTGCCGCAAATACTCCTCCTTCGCGAAGACCGCTCGGAATTTTTCGGCGAAATATCCACCGCCACCATGAAGGACGACAACAGCGACGTCTTCACCGTCATCCTCGTGATACGCGACATCACCCAGCGCAAACTCGACGAAATGGAGCTGATACGCGCCAAAGAAAAAGCAGAAGAATCCGACAAGCTGAAATCCGCCTTCCTCGCCAACATGTCGCATGAGATACGGACGCCCATCAACGGCATCATCGGCTTCCTCGGCTTCTTGGACGACGACAACCTCCCGGCCACGCGAAGAAGAGAGTACATCACCATCGTCAACAACAGTTGCCAGTCGCTGGTGAAACTGATCGACGACGTTATTGATACTGCCAAGATAGAAGCCAAGCAGATGAGCATCCGGCCAATGCCGCTGGCGCTGAACGAATTTATGCAGGAGCTGCAAGTCTTTTTTGAAACCTACCTTGCCGCCGCCGAAAAAGACAAAATCGCCCTGGTGCTGGACGACAGCCAAATCATCGACCATTGCGTCACCTACGTGGACATGACCCGCCTGCGGCAGATCATCTCCAACCTGATCGGCAACGCCGTCAAATTCACCGAAAAGGGCTTTATCCGTTTCGGATACCGTCAGTCTGCGCCCGACATGCTGGAATTTGTGGTGGAAGACTCCGGCATCGGTCTGGCAGACGACCAGCGGGAAGTGATCTTCGAACGCTTCCGTCAAGCGGAACTCAAAAGCAGCCGGCGCTACGGCGGCACAGGACTGGGGCTGACCATCTCACGCAGCCTGGTACAACTGATGGGTGGCGATATCCGCGTGGAATCGGAGCAGGGAGAAGGCTCCGCCTTTTATTTCACCATCTCCTACCTGCCGGTAAGCCCTGCCGACGAGCAGCTCTTCAGGGAAGAACCCGTCGAGAGCGCCCTGGCAGGCCACAAAAAGACCGCCATAGCCGGACTGTCAGCGCCGGACGATGCCCAGCTGCAACCCCTCTTCGCCAACACCTCCATCCTGGTGGCCGAACCGGAAATCATGAAATGCAGCTACCTCAAAAACCTGCTTTCGCCCACCGGCGCACAGCTGATCTTTGCGCAAACGTCCCAGCAATGGCTGGAAGCCGTTTCCCAACAAAACCGTATCGACATGGTGCTGGCCAATGCCAACATACTGCAAAAGACAGACGACGAAACCCTCCTCCGCATCCAAGCGGAAAGAGCAGGGCTGCCGCTGGTCTTGATGACCTCGGAAAGAACCGTATTTTGTCAGGAGCTTATCATCTTCCTGCAATGCAAAGAGGTAGTGGACATGCCCACCGACGCCCAAACACTGTACAGGGCACTCCAAAAAAGTGCGGAACGCTAAAGGCCTTCTGATTTTTCGTGCTGTGCGCTGTCCTGCTCCTGCGAAGGCTCGCAGGCGGTAAAGACGACGGCGCCGTCTTTGCGCAACTCAACGGCTTTTCCTTTGCCTCTCAACTCGTAGCGTTATATTTTTTTTTGCATCACTTAGGGATCATAATGCTAAGGGATCTCTTTTTTCGAATACATCATGTATTTTTCTTCCCGGAATGTCTGGGGAAGAAAATACATTGTGTATTTTTCTTCCCGGAGTGTCTGGGGAAGAAAATACATTGTGTATTTCCCATTTCGGAGTGTACAGGGGAAGAAAATACATTGTTTCGGCGGCATTTTGAATTTGAAGCGGCGGTGGACGATACCGCATCTCTGTTTTTCTCAATGGGACACCCCAAAAACAAATTACAGTAAACCCCTGTCAAAACGGATAACCGATTCCGAAACTGAGGTTGAGGATATGTCGGGGCAGTTTGTCTTCTCCGGGCAGTTTTTTAAGCGCCCAGCCTCGATTGCCTGCCGGATCGATCAGTTTCATGCCGGTATCGATACTGAGGATGAAATAAGTGAAATCGAGCCGGAATCCGATGCCGGCGTCCAGGGCGATTTCGCGGTAGAACCGTTTGAAGGTGAAGTCGGCGCCGGGGCGTTTGTCGTCGCGATGCATGTCCCACACATTACCGGCTTCCACAAACAAGGCGCCTTCTACTACCGAGACAAGTTTGAAACGGTATTCCAGGTTGGCTTCCAGTTTAATGTCGCCGGTGTTGTTGGGATAAGCCGAAACGGTAACACTGTCTCTGTAGGAACCCGGTCCCAGGCTGCGCATCCGCCAGCCGCGCATACTGAGCGTTCCACCGGAGTAGTATTTCTTTTCAAAAGGCATCGAAGCAAGTGTCGTTCCGTCGTCTGCCGTCTTTTTCGAATTTCCGTAAGGCAAACCTGCGCCGGCAAACAAACGACTTACTATCCGGTTGTTGGAATTGATGGTGTGGTAATAGCGCAAATCCACATCGCCCTTGACAAATTGTGCATAGGTGTTGTTCAGTATCTTGTTGGGGGCTGTTGATGGCTTGCCCTTGTTTTTCAGTTGAAAAAAAGTATTGATCAGCAGGCCTGCCGTTTCAAAATTGGTGCGGATAAAGAGAAAATCGTCCTTTTTAATTTTCTGGATGTCTCTGATAAAACTATAGTTGCTTGAAACGACCATGTGCGTCTGGTAACTGTTTTTCAGATACGGATATTTCTCGAGGTAAGTGTTGTAAAGTTCGTTGACGTTTTTCAACTGCACGAAGTTGATGTCGATCGGGCGCACGGAATGGGAGATGATGTTAGACCCTTTCCAGCTGTAGCCTATCGAAGTGTTGAAAATGCTGCGGGTGTACTGTGGACGGCGCTGGTAGTTGTACAACAGGGAAAACGCGGTTTTGGGATTATAACGCCGTGTGAAACCGGCGCTCCGGAAGGAAAACAGAAACTTGGGCAGATGAATGGATGCTTCCGCCTCGTATTCCATGGCAGTCTTGAATTTGAAAGCGGCTTCCGTTGCCGAAACGGCTTCAATCATGCCTCGCAGCCGCAGGTCAAGAATTTCGGCATGACCGAAAAGGCTCTTGTTCTGGTACTGCAAGTTGGCGCCCCCGCCGATATTACCGTCGGTGTTGGTAACTTCCGGCTCTGCCGTGTAGTAATGCTTTGCAAACGGTAATAAATTGATGCGGCAGTCCAAATCGCGCATGGCAACACCTTGCTGATCCGGCGCCTTTGTATATTCGATATTGATGCGGTTAAAGTTGCGCAATGCCTGTAAACGCTGGTAGGTCTGATTCTCGTGCGACAATTTGTACAACATGCCGGGAAAAAAATACAGCGACTGCGCTATGGTAGTCCCCTTGACGGGAAACCGGGGAGGAATGATGAACTGTATGAATCCTCTGCTGATGGTGTCCGAAATCACGGTAGCGTTTTCTTCCGTCAGGTTTTGCATGTTCAGGCCGGCATTCACCGTCATCGAGCGAATCCTGTACTGGGGATAGGGAATTTCTATCAGGCGGTTATCTGCGGTTTGTTCGGTGTAGGGACGAATGTACATTTCAATGGCTACCGATCCGGTACGAAAAGAAGTGTCGGCAGAAAAACTGATATTATCTTTCAAAAAGCCGAAATATCCGTTCTCTTTCAGGTTCCGTTCCACTCGTTTGCGCTCGTTTTCCAGTATTTCAGCATCCAGATTCATGCCCCTGCGGAGAAGGGTGTTAACGGTGTCCTGCAGGACAAGACGCGCAACAGCGCTGTCCGGAATAGCGTAGCTGATCCGGCGAACAACATAAGGCCAGCCGGTTTTTACGCGATAAAGCACACTGGCCTTCTTTTTCCTGAAAATAACGGTATCCGTCACTTGGGCATAGTAATAGCCTTTATTGCGAAGATCCAGCAACAGTTGTTCGCTGCTGCGGTCGGTCAGTAGCTGTTGCCAGATGACGGGTTCTTCTCCGTTCTTTCGCAACCATGCGTTCCATTTGTTGTCCTTGTCCGGATTCGAACGGTTGTAGAGCCACAAGTGAAAACGAAATCCCAAAATCGTCTTGTTCGGCTTCTGCCTGACAAAAGACGATAGTTGCCCCTTGTCCACATGCTTATTGTCGGTGGTGATATCGCTGGAATACAGCAAATATTCTCCTTTCGGCACATATCGGGTCGGCTGACATGCGCCCAACAGCAGCAGCACCGGCAGAAGGCATACACCGCCCCTGATGCCGGAGAAAAAAAACTTTCTCCCACCTTCCCGCAAAGAAAACAGGAAGGCGCTCTGACCCGATACTCCTCGAACGATATTCACTTTAAATGCTGTCCCTTGTCCGTTTATGATCCGTTTTACCTTCATCCGCCTGTCATGCTTTTGACGCTCTATTTTTGGCTCAAAGATAGCTATTTCTACAAATATAGAAAAATTATATGCCCCGCCGGTTGCAACACACTTTACAAGAAACGGTGGCGTATAGAGAAGCATCACATTACGAATTACGAATTACGAATTACGAATTACGAATTACGAATTACGAAT
>JAISWE010000135.1 GCA_031271175.1 Bacteroidales bacterium
GGAACAGACCCTGTTATTTTCTTTGAAAGCCAGCGGATTTACGATATAGGGGAACAATTCCACGAAGGCGGCGTTCCCGAAGGATATTACGAAATTTCTTTCGGCGAGCTTTTATCCAAAAGGCGGCGAGCTTTTATCCAAAAGGCGGCGTGCTTTTATCAAAAAGGCGGCGAGCTTTTAACCAAAAGGCGGCGGGCTTTTAACCAAAAGGCGGCGTGCTTTTACCAAAAAGGCGGCGGGCTTTTAACAAAAAGGCGGCGGGCTTTTACCAAAAAGGCGGCGGGCTTTTACCAAAAAGGCGGCGGGCTTTTTTAATGATCTGTTGTGGCGACCGAAGGCAATCCCGTTAATCTTTTAATCCTACAAATCCTAATCAAAAAAGGCAATAGCACCTCAAAAAAAGATGTAGCCTTCTATTTCCTATTTCTATTTTCCCCCATCTTATCCGTTAGTATATGTTGGGTTAAAGGATCGTTTTGCGGTAGCACCGTCTGCGGATGTACAGTTCCTTCTGATAATCCTTCCATGCGGATATGGCGTTGATGTTGCTTTCCAGTTGCGGATTGGAAATGGCGACGGTGATATTGTTGCGGATGTAGGCTTTGTTCAGTTCGGCATGATAGATCGAATGAATGCCCTTGTTTTGCCATTCCGGCAATACGCCGTTCAGGTACAGGTCGATGGTGTCGTTTTTTCGCAAGGCTTTCAGTATATGGACGAATCCGAAGGGGAACAGGCGTCCTTTGGCTTTCTGCATGGCTTTGGAAAGCGACGGCATACTGACGGCGAATCCGATGACCTTGCCGGTGGCATCTGCGACGAAACAGATATATTCGGGCTTGATGTAGCTGAAATACTGTTTCACATAGTAGTCGATTTCCTTGTCGGTAAGCGCAACGAAGCCGTAGAGATTGACGAATGCTGCGTTCAGTACTTCCAGCACTTCCCTTGCGCGGGGCAGGATTTCCTTCACCGATTCGAACCTGAGTACTTGAAGATTGTATTTCTGCATGATCAGCCGGTTGATTCTCTGTACTTTGTCGGGAATGGGCTGGGAAGCATTAAAGAGATACTGAATCCAGTCTTCCGCCTTTTCGTATCCCAACTGTTCGAAATGGGTAACATAATACGGATAGTTGTAAATGTTGGAAATGGTGGGAAGTCTGTCGAAGCCTTCCACCAGTAGTCCCTCATTGTCCATATCGGTAAAACCCAGCGGGCCGTGTACGCCGAGCATTCCCCTTTCTTTTGCCCAGTTTTCCACTGCATTGAAAAGTTGCCGCGATACTTCCGGGTCATCGATAAAGTCAACCCATCCGAACCGGACAAACCTTGTTTGCCATTTGTCGTTGGCTCGATGATTGAGAATGCCGGCCATCCTTCCTGCCGGTTTGCCGTTTTTATAAGCCATCCAGTATTTGGCCTCGCAATATTCGAATGCCGGATTCTTGTTTTTGTGCAATGTCTGAATTTCTCCTTCAATCAGGGGAGGAACCCAATACTTGCAGTTTTCAAACAGTTTGAACGGAAATTTGATAAACCTTTTCAAATCTCTGTCTGTTATAATTTCCTTTAAAACGACGCTCATAATTTTGTCTGTTTAAATGACCCTCTGAGATTTGCTCACCTTGATGAGTTTTTCGATAGCGATATTAACCTGTTCGAAGGTGTGTGTAGCCATCAGGTTGAATCTGATGAGGGTGGAATCTTCGGCTACGGCGGGCGACAATACGGGATTGACAAAGATTCCTTCATCCAGCAGGGCTTTGGTAATTTGGAATGTTTTCATGTTGTCGCGGATCATCAGCGGTATGATGGGAGTTTGGGTGGCGCCGAGGTCGAAGCCGGCCTCTCTCAGGTGTTGAATGGCGTAATGCGTCAAATCCCAGAGATGCTGTATCCGTTCAGGTTCGGAGAGCATGATGTCCAGCGCTGCAATAACGCTGGCTGCCGATGCCGGGGGCATGCTTGCGCTGAAGATCAGCGTTCGCGAATGGTGTTGCAGGAAATTGATGGTGGCATGGTCGCTGGCAATGAAACCGCCGATGGAAGCCAGCGACTTGCTGAACGTTCCCATGATGAGGTCGGTGTGGTCGGTCAAGCCGAAATGCGCTGCGGTTCCTCTGCCTTCTTTTCCCAGTACTCCCAGTGAATGTGCGTCATCTACCATCACGGTTCCGCCGTATTTTTGCGACAGTTCGATGATGCCGGGCAGGTTGACGATGTCGCCGTCCATGCTGAATATGCCGTCCACCACGATAAGTTTCATTTTGTCCGGCTCACAACGCTGGAGGATTTTTTCCAGTGATTCCATGTCGTTGTGCCTGTACTTTAATACTTTGGAAAAAGACAGCCGGCTGCCTTCAATAATGGAGGCATGGTCGAGTTCGTCGAGGATGATATAGTCATTGCGTCCTGTGAAGGTGGGTACAACGCCCAGATTCACCTGAAATCCGGTACTGTACACAAGGGCTGCATCCTTGCCGACCAGATCGGCCAGTTTTTGTTCCAGTTCGATGTGTATGTCCAGTGTTCCGTTCAGGAAACGCGAGCCGGCACAACTTGTACCGTACTTGTCAATGGCATGTTTGGCGGCTTCCTTTATTTTCGGATGATTGGTAAGCCCCAGATAACTGTTGGAACCGAACATAAGTACCTTTTTCCCGTTCATGACCACTTCCGTGTCCTGGTCGGATTCAATCACCCTAAAATAAGGATACAATCCTATTGCCTTAATTTCCTGCGGGTCGGTATATTTTTCCGTTCGCTGAATCAGCAGATTTTTTTTGGATTTCATGATTTTTTAGGTTTGGTTATTTTCATTTTAAAAAACCGGGCAAAGATAGCAAAAAAGTAAAAATTACGACGGTGAATTATCGGCCAATCGAAAATCCAACTGTTTTTTCAACAGACTGGCTTTCCATACTTCTATCCGGATGGGGCTTCCCAATTGGAATTTCCGACCTCGTCGTTTGCCTTTAATACAATAATTTTCTTCGTCGAAAATGTAAAAATCGTCATTCAGTTCCCGGATGTGGATCATTCCTTCGCACTTGCTGTCGTTGATTTCCACGTAGATGCCCCATTCGGTCACACCCGAAATTACGCCGTCGAAACATTCCCCTATTTTGTCGCTCATAAATTCTACCTGTTTGTATTTGATGGATGTCCGTTCCGCATCTACAGCCCGTTTTTCCATCCTCGACGCCTGTTTGCAAATAGCGTCCAGTTTTACCTTGTCGGGTTTTTCGCCTTCTCCGGTCAGATAGTATTGCAGGAGACGATGCGCTATCATATCGGGATAGCGTCTGATGGGGGAGGTAAAATGGGTATAGTGCTTGAATCCCAGGCCGTAATGACCGATATTGTCGGTGGAATAGTCTGCTTTTGCCATAGAACGGAGCGCCAGTGTTTCGATCATGGTTCCTTCCCGCGTTCCTTTCACCTTTTCGAGCAGTTTATTCAACGAAATAGCAACGGTATGTTCGGATGATGTTTTGATGGAATAACCGAAACGGGTAATAAATCCGGCAAAATTTTCCAGTTTTTCACTGTTCGGCTTGTCGTGAACGCGGTAGATGCCGGTTTTTCCGTTTCCCAGACGGGAAGGCCCTTCTACTTGCAGGATTCCCGTGATAAATTCGGCCACACGGCGATTGGCCAACAGCATAAATTCTTCAATCAGCTGGTGCGAAGTGCTGTTTTCCGTATAATAGACTCCCAGCGGTTTTCCGTCATGATCCAATTCGAATTTCGGTTCGGGACGGTCGAAAGAAATAGACCCTTTTTTGAAACGTTCTTTACGCAAAGCTTGTGCCAGCCCGTGAAGCGTAAGGATGACTTCGCTCATGCGTCCTTCGTTGGTGTCGATGATGATTTGCGCCTCTTCGTAGTTGAGCCGGCAGGTAGAGCAGATAACGGTGCGTCCGAACCATTGTTTCAGCACTTTGGCCCTGCTGTCCATTTCAAAGACGGCGGAGAAGCAGAGTTTGTCTTCGTTGGGACGCAGTGAACACAAGTTGTTCGACAGCGCCTCCGGCAGCATAGGCACCACGCGATCTACCAGATAGACGGACGTACTCCTGTTAAAGGCTTCTTCGTCGAGTACGGAATTTACAGGAACATAATGTGTTACGTCGGCAATATGTACGCCTACTTCCCAGTTGCCGTTATCGGTACGTTTGATGGAAAGCGCGTCGTCGTAATCTTTGGCGTCTTCGGGATCGATCGTAAAGGTGGGGATACCTCGAAAATCACGCCGTTCACGAAGGTCTTCCGCTGTTATTTCAATGGGTATATCCGCTGCTGCCGCATCCACTTTCGGTTCAAACCGGTAGGGCAATTCAAATTCCGCCAGAATAGCGTGCATTTCCGTTTCGTTTTTTCCCGGATCCCCAAGTACCTGAACAACTTCTCCGATGGGATTTTTTGCACGGTGAGGCCATTCAACGATACGGGCAATCACCTTTTGTCCGTCCTTGGCATTGCCTTCTTTTCCCTTTGGGATAAACAGGTCGTAGGGCATCAGCCGGCTATCCGGAATCATGAAGGCGAAATTTTCGGATATGCCGATGGTTCCTACAAAAGTGGAACGCGCACGCTCTACGATATTGACTACCTGACCTTCCAGTTTTGCATTTTTCCTCCGCGCAAACAAATGCACTTCCACCACATCGCCGTGCAACGCTTCGCGGAGGTTTTTCTGCGATACAAATACGTCTTCCTCCGATTGATCCGATATAATATAGGCGTAACCGTGTGCCGTCAAATCTACTTTCCCTGTAATGCAGCCCGTTTCGTAATTCAGGCGATATTGCTTGTCGGGAGTTTCTTTGATTTGTCCGCTCCTGATCAGTTCATTCAAAATATCGGTGAGGTTTCGAAACTGTTTGCCATTGATGCCCATTCGACTGGCAATTTGCTTGAAATTAAACCCTTCTACCGGAGCTTGCTGACAGATATCCAACACTTTCTTCAACCATTCCTGCTTTTCGGAAAAACTTTTTTGAGATTTTCTTTTATGAGACATCATCATGTTTTTTCCGCAAAGGTACAGAGAAATTTTTATATTTCCAAGCGCAGATAAAAATTACCAATGCGAAAGCGAATACCGATGCATTTCCGATGGCGGTTCTAACAACTACAAAAAAGCCGCTTCCGGATTTTTATCGGGCAACAGTAGTCAAAATTCAAAAAAGAAGCCTACTTTTGTCATTTATATCAAAAGAATAACTGATGCGATTTGTTTTGTATATTTTGTTTTATGCCGTGTGCTGGACGCTGGCATTTTTGCCGTTCAAGGCGCTTTATGTGATTTCCGACATCCTGTATTTCTGTATCTATTACCTGGTAGGCTATCGCCGCAAGGTGGTCATGAAAAACCTGCACAATGCCTTCCCTGAGAAAACAGAAGACGAACGAACCCGTATCGCAAAGCGATTTTATCACTTCCTGTGCGACATGTTCGTTGAAACCATCAAAGTCATGCACCTTAGCCTGCCACAGATGCAGCGCCATATCCGCTACAGCCGCCCCGAAATGATCGAAGAACTGTACCGGAAGGGCAAACAAGTCATTTGTGTCACAGGACATTACGGAAACTGGGAATGGCTGGCTTCGTTGGGACATCCCGTATCCTATCAACTGGCCACTCTCTACCATCCCCTGCAAAACAAGTATTTCGACAGGTTTTACTATCGCTTGCGCACCAAATCCGGCATCGAGGCTATTCCTTCCGGCATGGCCGTGCGTGCCATCAGTCGCTATCACAGCCAAAACCGCCTGACCATCCTTTGTCTTCTGGCCGATCAGGCGCCGATAGATCATCCGGCCAATTACTGGACTACCTTCCTGCATCAGGAATCCGCCGTTTTCATGGGAGCGGAAAAACTTGCGAAACGTTTCGACACCGCCGTCCTGTACTATGAAATACGGAGGGTAAAACGCGGCTATTACGAAGTGGATACTACCCTCATTACCGAAAACGCCTCCGAAATGAACGAATACGAGATTACCGACCGGCATGTGGCGTTACTGGAACAAACCATCCGGAAAACGCCTCAATACTGGCTGTGGACTCACCGCCGATGGAAACGGAAACGCAAGAGCGACGAGTTCACGCTTTCCGACGGATAACCATATCTTTTGATACCGGGCAGCTACGGAAAACCTGCCCCAAAAGCATCATATCCGTACTACCATTTTATTTTCACGCCGGCATTTACTACAAATCCGTCCAAAGGCGCGTAAATATCCTTGAATACAGGATTGGTAACTGTTCCCGTATAGATGCTTCCGAATTTGGTTTGCCGCGTATCGGTGAAGTTTTCAAAATTGGCATAAACGGAAAAATGTTCCCAGATTTTTTCCGCCATTGCCCCGCAAATCCAGTAACTGCGCCCTGTTGTCCCGTCGTTGAGCCGTTGCGAACTGTAATAGTAGGCTTCCAGTCCGATTTTCCAACTGTCTTCCAGTTCATACATTAAGACGTTGTTCAAACGGTGTTTGGAAGTAAGCGGATGCTGATAACTCTCGCCGTTTTCTTTCATCTTTGCGTCGGTGAAGGTGTAACCGATAAAAAGCGTGAAATCGGAATAGCTGATTTTCAGATTGGTTTCCGCACCCTTGGTATCAATATGGCCATCAATATTTTGAAATTGATTGCTCCCGTCGGACAGAGGTATTAACATAAGCGGGGAATGAAGGTAGGTGTAGAAAAACAACTGATTGACAGATAGAACCATTTGATCGCCTATGGCTGTCCGGTAATGAATGTCCGCATTGGCGCCGTAGCTGCTTTCGAGTTTATTGAAATCGCTGTTTACGGGCAACACCTTTTGATAATGTATCCGCTCGCTTTCTTCGGTAAAGATGGTCGGCGTTTTATAGCCCCATCCGCCGCCGATGCGCGACGACCATTTCCGGTTGATATTGAATAACGCCGACAGGCGCGGCAGGAAAGTAAAACCATAATCAGCGACATAATCGCCCCGCAAACCGCTTTCGATGCTCAGCCAGTCCGTTACTTTCGTGTTGTTTTGGACAAAAAGCCCGCCGGTTGTCTGCCGGTAATTGCGCACGGCAAAAGCGGTACGTTTCTTTTCCGTGAAATCGTCCGTCCATAAATTGGCGCCGACGACCCATTCGGTATTTTCGCCTGTATATAAATAATTGAGTTCGGAGAAAGTACCGTTTTGCCGACCGTCGAATGTATAATCCGGAATATCGAGGATGCGGTGAAAATAGTTATAACTGTTGCGGAATGTCAGTTTTGACTGTCCGTTGAGTTTGTGCTCAATGAAAAATTGCGTACTGATCCGTTGGGTGTTATTATTTTCAAAATAAAGGCGTTCGGTGTTGCTTTCTCCTTTGATATAACGCATATCACCTCCCAGGCGCTTTTCAAAAGCGGTATTTACGCCGAAATCCATTTTTGTTTCCGGACTGAAATAGACAAACCATCGCGGGTTCAGGTTGTAACGTTCAAATTTCGGGATAGCGGAAAAACCGATATCAGCGGGGTCATAAGCCTTATTGCTGTTGCGTGAAGCGAATAAGGTAACGCCTGTTTTTTCAAAACGTTGGGAATAGAAAGCGTTCAAATCCAGTCCCAATGCGCTTGTGCCGTTCAGGTGGAACGACAATTCCCTTTCAGCGGAAGGCGTTTTGGAAATGAGATTGACCAGACCGGCGATTGCTCCGCCGCCGTAAAGCGTGGAAGTTGACCCTTTGATGATCTCAACTTGCTTGAGGTCGAGCGGTGGAATCTGTAAGAGTCCCAAACCGCTTGCCGCACCGGAATAAATCGGGAAACCGTCTTTGAGGATTTGCGTGTAACGTCCGTCCAATCCCTGTATGCGTATGGAAGCGTTGGCGGAGATGGGCGAAGTTTGTTGCGTCTGGATACCGGTGCTTTCATTGAGCAGCATACGAATGTCGCCGGGTTTCATGTTCCCTTTTTCATCCAATTCTTCGCTGCCGATAAATTCGATTCGGGTAGGGATTTGTTCAATGGTGCGCGTACTGCGTGTAGAAGAAATAACAATTTCTTCCAACTCGGATGCGGTTTCGTTGAGAAATATTTCTATCGGATCATCATTTTCCAATGGAAAAACAAAGGTCTTTTCCTGACTTTCATAACCGATATATGAAAAAATAACGGACTGCTTTCCGTTGGGAATATGGCTGATGACAACGATGCCGTCCCTATCGGATATTGCACCGTTGGTTGTGCCTTCAACATAAACCGAAACGCCAGCCATTATTTCTTTCGTACCGGCGTCTTTGACAATGGCCCTAAATGTGTTTTGGGCAAAAAGAATATTGCACGAAAATAGTGCAACCAATAAAATTAGATATGATTTCATTTTAATTTCTTAATTATTAAATAAATACAAAAACTGCCCGGAATAGATTTATTCCGGAGAAAAAATAAAAACGGGAATAATAATCAGGCGTATTTCGGCGGTTGCCAAATCTTTGCAAGAAAAGGCGAAATGTAAGTATCTGAGATGTATGCGTTTGTTTCGGCGATTATTTTCTGTTCCGGCAGCAGCACGTATTCATTGTCTTCAACCACAAACCCGGCACAGGTGTTGCACAGCATAAAGGGCAAACAGCAATCGGAACAATCGCTTTGTTCCGTGTGCGTTTCGTCGCCATCCGTACAATAATCGGGACAATATACGACGGTCGAAAGCATCATGACATAAAGAGATAATATGACTGCCCAAATTTTCATGGGGGCAAAATTACATGAAAAACTTTGGGTTTCCAAGCGCACGCAATGAAAAATTTTTTTTTACAGAGGAAAGATATGAAATTTCTCGATATGGAATTTCTCAAACGCGAAAAAAAGGATAAGATAAAAACCGAAGCAACAGGCACCTCCGTCGAATGGCACCTTATACAAGCAAAAACCCCTGATAATCAATGATTGTCAGGGGTTTTATGTACCCAGGGCCGGGATCGAACCGGCATGGAGTTGAATCCACTGGTGTTTGAGACCAGCGCGTCTACCAATTCCGCCACCTGGGCAGGTCGTACCTGCTGATCCTTTTAGCGGCGCAAAAGTACATGAAAATTTTGGATTTTCAAAAGTATGCGAATGAAATTTTCAGCATTTTTTCTTCCGGTTTTTTTCATTTTAAAAAAAAAATACCAAAAAATGAAATATTTTTCGCCAATCTAATTAATTGATTATAATTAATATATGAAAAAATATTAAAAAAATATCATTATTTTTCATGCTTATCTGTTGCGTATTAAAAATAAAGTATTTAACTTTGTCGCGGTTATAAACGATGCCGGTTTTGATATCACAGATACGTTAATTCGCTTAATTCCCAACACCGGCAAAGTTAGATCAAGAATGTTGAATTGGTTAAAAGGCAATCATTGGATAGAATAGAATACATATCAACCCATCTGGGGGCAGAAAGTGATGTCTTGAAAGAATTGTACCGGCAAACCCACTTGAAGGTGGCTAATCCGCACATGATTTCAGGTCACGAGCAAGGACGGTTGCTCAGCATGTTCAGCCGTATGATACGTCCGGAGAAGATCCTCGAAATAGGGACTTTTACCGGTTATTCGGCGATTTGTCTGGCAGAAGGACTGGCGCCCGGCGGGAAACTGTACACCATAGAGCAGAACGACGAGTTGGTTGAAATGGCTGCTTCTTTCTTTGAAAAGGCAGGAATGGCGGATCGGATCATCCAGTTGACGGGTGATGCGTTGGAGATCATTCCCGAACTGAACATGGTCTTTGACATGGCATTCATTGACGCCGCCAAAAGAAGGTATGCCGATTATTACAGGAAAGCATTCAACACGGTCAGGGAGGGCGGATATATTTTAATCGACAATATTCTGTGGCATGATAAAGTCGTAGATAAAAATTTTCATGATCCCACCACGCTGTTGTTGAGAGAGTTTAATGATCTTATATCCAATGATTTATTGGTAGATAAGGCCATCATACAAAATCGGGACGGCATGTTTATTTTGCACAAAAGAAATAAAATTGACAATTCTCCGTTTCATACATAATAATAAAATCGTTTTAGAGGTAAAAATAAAATTTAATCAACGTAAAATGTTTCATAATGGATATTTCATAACCTAAATTTAATCACTATGCCAAATTATTCAATCAAGGATCTTGAAAACCTGACAGGGGTTCAAGCTCACACAATCAGAATCTGGGAGCAACGTTATCGTTTACTTGCTCCGCAGCGGACACCTACCAATATCCGCGTGTACGAGGACAAGGATCTTCGTAAGTTACTCAGTATAGCTCTGTTGAACAGCAACGGCTTAAAAATTTCGAAAGCCGCCAAACTGACGGATGCCGAAGTTAATGCGGCCGTGCTTAAGTTGACAGAGAGCGCGAACGAAAGCGTAGCAACATACATTGAAACGCTGAAGCTCATCATGATTGAAATGAACGAGAGTAAGTTCGAAAAGTTCTTCAGTCATTTAGTGGTACAATTCGGATTCGAAGAAACCATATCCAAAGTATTTGTTCCCTTCTTTGCCAGACTGACTTACCTGTGGCAGACGGAATCGGTAACCGCAGCGCAAATCTATTTCATCTCATCTTTGTACAAACAGAAACTGTATGTTGCATTTGATGGGCTTGAACCGGCCAATCCTGCGAAAAAGAATTTCGTCTTCTTCCTTCCCAAAACGGAATGGACGGACAACGGATTGCTGTTCGGTCATTTTCTGGTACGGAAACGGGGGTACAACTCCATCTATATCGGTATGTCCATGACGGCCGATGATATGATTGACGTCGTAAAAACCTATCCGAACAGTTATTTCGTGTCGGTGGCTACTTTGGCAAAGATTGACGTAACGGAATACTACAAGAAAATTCTGGCTTCGTGTACCGAAGGACAGCATCTTCTTATTTCCGGCCATCAATCGGAACTGGTAAGACTCTCCGATCCGAAAGTCACCTTTTTCAGAGATATGATCGAGTTTAAAACTTTTGTAGATTCATTATAATCGCTGAATATGTTTTTTTAACGATCCCGGCATGGACTTTGAGCCTGTCGGGATCGTTTTTTTACCGGCAATGCACAAAAATATTCATACATCCGAGCGCCATGTAACGAATATTTTTTTAACTTAGCCCCTTATTAAAATAAATAAATTTCAAAATAAGTCATTGTAATACACCACTTATGTCGGAAAAATCAAGAAGAATTTTTCTGTCGATTATTTTTCTGGGATGTAGCCAAGCATGGGCTAATTCGGTGTGGATAAGCCTGTTTGATAATTCTCAGGTGCAGCGTGTGGTGCTGACCGCCTACACCGGTTCCCTGACAGCGTTCGGCGACGGGAAGCTGTTCACCATAACCAAAGGGAAAGCCGTCAACGTGGTGCTAAACGGCGAAAAGCTCGTTACCGCAGACACAGACAGCTTGATAGGCATCTTCGAACAGTTGACCGTTACCGCCGATACCGGCGCAACCGTCAGGATAAGGCCGGTGTTGCCGATAATGGCGTCGCGCAACTATGAAGCAACCGTCTGCCTGTCTGCCGATATCGACCGCATCCGGATGATCAACCGGCTGGACGAAAAGCAATATCTGGCAGGAGTGATCGAGGCGGAAACCGGCGCAGGCAGGACAGAAGAATTTTACAAAGCCTTTGCCGTCATTTGCCGTACCTATCTCTACGGACACGCTAACCGGCACGAATCGGAGGGATTTCATCTCTGTGATGAAACGCACTGCCAGTCCTATAAAGGGAAAAGCCGAAACGATGCCAAAATACCGGCAGCAGTCGAGGCAACCGGCGACAAGATCATTGTGGACAGCGACTCGCTGCCTGTGCTGGCCGCTTATCATGCCAACTGCGGCGGCGAAACCGAATCGGCCAAAAACGCATGGCAAATCAACATGCCATACCTGATCCCCGTCAGCGACCCCTACTGTTCCGCCTTTGCCAACGCCCGATGGGAGAAAACCGTTTCCGTTGACGAATGGATACGGTACCTGATGAAAAACGGATTCAAAATCGACCCGGCCGTAGTGACCGATTTCAGTTTTCACCCTGCCGGCCGGACGCCCGACTATATAGTCAATACTTTTGCTTTGCCCTTCAAACAAATCAGGAACGACTGGAACCTGCGTTCCACCTTTTTCGGCGTATCGCTGGAAGACGGACAGATACGGCTGGACGGACACGGCTACGGGCACGGCGTAGGCCTGTGCCAGGAAGGAGCTGTGGAAATGGGCAACAGGGGATACAAATACGAAGAAATCATCCGGTTCTATTACCGGAACGTCAGGTTAGTGTCCGCTTCGGAAATACAAATACAAATACCCCAACTTTAACCGCCACCGGACATGACCAGAATAGGCATTCTTTCTGATACCCACGGATTTGTAGAACCCAAGCTGTACGACTTTTTCGCCGCCTGCGACCTGCTGTTCCATGCCGGCGATATCGGCAACAGCGACACGGCCGCCGCACTGTCGGCTTTCAAACCGCTGATAGCCGTGTACGGCAATATCGACGGACAAGACGTGCGCATTCGCTATCCCGAAATTCAGCGTGTCAAATACGAGGAAGTGGATATTCTGATGACCCACATCGGCGGTTACCCGGGCAGGTATGAGCGGAAAATATATCCGCTGCTGAAATCAAACCCGCCGAAACTGTTTATTTCCGGCCATTCCCACATCCTGAAAGTGATGTTCGACAAGTCCCTGCACCTGCTGCATATCAACCCCGGAGCAATGGGAAACACCGGCATACATCGCGTAAAAACAGCCGTAAGGATGGTCATCGACGGGGAAAACATGAAAGACCTGGAAATATTTGAACTGTCAAAAAAAAATCAGCCATGACACTTTTTATTATCGGCATCACAACCGCTATTTCCATCATCGCCTTTTCGCGGAGAGACTGGTTCGAAAAACTGCTCTTCAATCCATACCGGACATACCACTGCAAGGAATGGCACCGCCTTCTCACACACGGAGCGCTGCACGTGGACTGGATGCATCTGATCGTAAACATGCTGGTGCTGCTTTCCTTCGGCCCTCATGTGGAAAAATATTTTGTGCTGATGTCGGAAACAACATGGTTGAAATCCCCCTCATCGGGATATCTCTTTTTTTACTTGTCGGCGCTTGTGGTATCGTCTCTGGGTACCCTGCGAAAACACAGGGATCACGAATGGTACAATTCGGCAGGCGCTTCGGGCGCCGTATCGGCAGTGCTGTTTTGCAGTATCTTTTTCGAGCCGCGCAACACCTTGTTACTGATGGGAATCATTCCGATAAAAGCCTATGTTTTCGGGCCGCTTTACCTCATTTACTCCTATTATTCCGCCCGTCGCGAGTCGGGCAATGTTAACCACGACGCTCATTGGGCAGGCGCCATTTTCGGCTTCTGCTTCCCCTTGCTGATTGATGTCGGGATGATCCGGTGGCTGACCGGTCAGTTCCATTGACCATTGACCGGCAGTGACATTACCGTATCGAGGTTGACGGTCAGTTTTCCGGTCGGTAAGGCTGCGCATTTTTTCCGGAGTACACATGAATGAATCCGGTGATCGTTTTGATCTGCTGTCCGGTAAGGCGTTCTTCATACACATCGCACATATAGTAATAAATGCCGGCGGGAACAAAGCGTTTGCTGTCCGTGTCGCGCCCGTCCCAATTGATGTCCGCATCGGCGGTTTTGAAGACCAGTTTGCCCCACCGGTTGTATATTTTCATGTCCACTCTTTCAACTCCCGCAGGATTGAAGGATTTGAACAGGTCGTTGATATTGTCGCCGTTGGGAGAAAAGACGTTGGGAAGCGAGTAGGCGCCGCATTCGTCCATACACACGATGTTGCTTGCCGGCGATTCATTGCCGTTGCCGTCCATTGCCGTCACATAATAGCAGCCTACCGATATGCCGCGATGTATATAAGTATTCTGGAGGCTGCCCGCCACCGAATCGATGAGTGCATAAGGTTGCACACGGTTGGGCGTATGGAAGATGCGGTACCGGTCGACATCGTACATGCAGTCGGGGAGGTATGTCCATTCGAGAATATTTTGAATTTCGCTACAGTTTGTTGTTCCGACTATGTCGGGCGCACAGGGCGGCACATTGTCGAAGGGAGCCGTACAGGCCACATGCGACAAGTTCTCATTGTTGTAGCGGATGTTTTCCAGTAGCCGGTAGCCGCGGCTGCGTACACGGTAACAGTATTCCTGCCCGTTGACCAGTCCGGTATCGGTGTAGCTTTCCCTGTAGGTAAAGCCGACGGAGTCTGTCGGAAGGCAAAGGTCGTCGCCGGTTTTGGTACAGCGGTAAATGGTGTATTCGGTGTTCAGCCACGGGGAATAGCGTTCGAAAGTGATGATAACCGACCTGTCCGACGGCGTCAATGCCGGATACAGGGATGATGACGTTTCGAAATTCTCATCTACCGGTTCGTTCAGGCCTGTATCCCACAATTCGACTTGGTAGTAGTGGCTGTGCCGGTTTTTTGTATCTACGGAGTGCCTGAACACGGTGTCGTTCAAGTTGGTGGTCGTATAGAGGGGGACGGTACTCCAGCTGGCGGAATCTTCCGTGTAGAACAGCCTGTATTCAAAAGGCCCCGGTTTGCCTGTGATGAGGTTGTCCAGCGGTTTTCGCAGCCATGCTACGACAATTTCCCCGGCGGCGTCGATGGAGGTGACCGAAGTCAGTATCATCGGCGGCGTTCCCGACAGCAGTACGGTGCACGCCTCATCGGAGGGGAAACTTTTGGCGCCGTCGGCAAAATAAGCCACCACGCGGTAGCAATACAGGATGCCCGGACTAAGCCCGCGTCCGTTGTTGTCGTCTGTAAAGGAGATATTACCGATTCCTTCCACGGTGGACAGCCGTTCGTATCCCGATTCGGCCGGAATACCGCCCGCACAGGAATCGGGATTTACCGCGGCGGAACCGATGCTCCGGTATATTTCATAGCCTGCCGCGTGGGGGCAGGGCGTGGGCGTCCAGTTCAGCAGGATACTTTTTTTGCCTGCCGTTGCGGTGAGGTTTTCGATCTTCGGCGCCAGCACGGTAATATGGATGCCGGCAAAAGACACCAGTTTCACTTCCGTGTTCTGGTCTTCCGCCTTGAGTGTGATAACATAGGGCTGTTTGCGGACGTGGCTCACATCGGTTTGCCAGGAAAACCGTGCGTTGGTATAGCCGTTGCCGCTGCCGGTAATGGAAAAGTCAGCGGGAGCGGGCGAGAAGCCGAACGGTCCTCCCGTGGCGGTGAGTTGGATGAGGTCGCCGTCAGGGTCGGTGGTGCGGATGTCAAGCTCGATGTGGGTGCCGGCTTCCACGCACAGCGGGTCAACAGGTACGATGACCGGCGGGCGGTTTTTCGAATCGACGACCTCTATCTGCATGTCGCGGGCTATGCTTCCGATTTTAATGCCCTGCCGCCATTCGTTGATATGGATGGCGACGTTGTATATTCCCACCTTGGTGGGGCTTGCCCAGATCAAATCGCCGGTAACGGGATTGACCACCAGCGAATCCGATGCTGCCGGAAGGGAATAGTTTTCGATCTCTACTCCCCGGTCGCGTGTGCAGGGGGTCAGTTCATACGACAAACTGTCGCCGTCCGTATCGAAAGCGGAAGGGTTGTGGATGAACACCTGCCCCAGCGCGGCTTTGTCGATAGGGTAGGTGAGAAGTTCGGGCGAGTTGTTGCTTCCCAGATTAGCATCGATTCGGAAGATCGTCTTGACGGAAAATACCACGCTCACCGAGTTGGGAATGTTTTCCACGCCGAGGTTGCGGTTGGGGTCTTCCACCACGATGGTGTAAACGCCCGACCCCGGATAGGTATGGCGGATGACATAGGTGTTCTTCTTGTAGTTGTCGGGGAGGTATTCGATATTCGACCGTTCCATCGTGGAAACGGTGTTGTCGCCCCAGCTGACGTCGAGTTGCGGACGGTCGGCGGCGCTTAGCGTGTAAGTGAAGGTGGTGACGGTAAATTCGTAAGTATATCCCGAAATATGCTTGAAGATAATTTGTCCCGCACGGTTGTGGGTAGCTCCTGCCGGAGCGCCCGTCAACAGCGCCGCTAACAGGAGCGCCGGAGATATTCGGTAACAGCATTTCGATTTCATAGTGAAACTTCTATTTTATAATGGTTGCGGTTCAAACTGTAGCCTTCTTCTTTCTTGCCTGTTCCGATGATCACCAGGTTGGTCTGTTGCCGGAAAAAATCCGTCAGCACCCTGTTTTCAATGGTCAGATGCCGGATGGTTTCACCGGATTTTCCTTTCATGTAGATCCAGAGGGCTTCTTCATGGATGGACATGCTGTCGATGTGCATGAGCACTCTTTCTTTCCGGTTGGCTTCTATGACAAGACGTTCGGAAAGGTATTCCCCAATCAGCCGCCTGCTGTCGCGGTGTTCCTGCGGAGCGCCTATCCACCCGTCGATATTGTACTTGTTGTGCAATACGGTTTCCATGTCGTCGGCAAATACTTTCAATGAAAGGGCAATGCCTTCTCCCGAAGCGTCTATGTCCATGTTCGCCACCGACACATAAACCGGATGAAACAGAACACTACAGTGAAACCAGAATGCAGCGATCAATGTCATGAAAATCGAAATAAGATATGCAAAGATATATCAAAATTATTAGATTATTCTTATTTATATTTTGTCGAATCATATTCGCACTGTATCTTTGTGCATCATTATCGGACGGAGATATTTATCCGTTCGATCAGGTTAGGGAATCAATTCTTCATAGTGTCAAAAGATGGCAAATAGTTTACGGGATTCGAGATGGATGCGGTGGTCGGTGTTGTCGCTGGTGTCTTTTACCATGCTGTGCATGTACTACCTGGCCGACCTCATGGCGCCGCTGGAAGAGCGGCTTCAGGCGAACCTGCTGTGGAGCGGCAGCGATTACGGTTTTTTTACCAGCGGGTACGGATGGTTTAATGTATTTCTGCTGATGCTGGTATTCAGCGGGATGATTCTTGACAAGATGGGTACCCGTTTTACGGGAATACTGGCCATTTTGATCATGATTGCCGGCGCGTCGGTGAAGTATTGGGGTATTGCTGGCAATATGGAAGGTACGGTACAACTGTCCATCGGCAGTTGGGAAGTGCTGTCGCCCCGTACCAAATCGGCGGTAGTGGCCGGGCTGGGTTTTGCGATTTTCGGGGTAGGTTGTGAGATGTTCGGCATTTCGGCCAACAAAGCCATTGTGCGATGGTTTCGCGGAAAGGAGATGGCGCTGGCTATCGGATTGAATACTTCTACAGGCCGTATCGGTACTGCTTTGGCCATGTTCACCCCTATCCCGCTGGTGACGGCGACAGGCAGCCTGAGTATGCCGGTGCTTATTTCGTTGCTGGCGCTTTGCATAGGGCTGCTGGTTTTTTCCCTTTTTACCGTGTTCGACCGCCGGTTAGACAGGGAAGAAACAGAAACCAACAGGGAGCCTCCGTTCCGGTTTTCGGATATGATTGATATCGCCAAAAATCGCGGATTCTGGTATATTACGATACTGTGCGTGTTGTTCTATTCCGCCGTTTTCCCGTTTATTAAGTTTGCCGTGAAACTGATCAGCCAGAAATTTGAAATATCCGACACTTTCGCCGGCTATATTCCTGCCCTGCTGCCGGCAGCTGCGCTTGTCCTCACGCCTGTTTTCGGAAGCCTGTACGACCGGCGGGGCAAAGGCGCCTCCATCATGTTGGTCGGATCGTGTTTGCTGGTGGCGGTGCATCTGCTTTTCTCCATCCCGTCGCTGAACAGTTTTTATGCCGCCATCGGGCTGGTGATGGTATTGGGTGTCGCTTTTGCCATGGTGCCATCGGCCATGTGGCCGTCGGTGGCTAAAATTATTCCCGAAAGAAAACTCGGCACTGCCTATGCCATAACGTTCTGGGTACAGAACTGGGGATTGATGGGAGTGCCCTTGCTCATCGGCTATGTAAGAGACAAATACTGCATTGAGGATACCATTATCAAAGTAGTGGACGGACAGGAAAAAACCGTTTCCCTGTACAATTATACCCTTCCCATGCTTATTTTTGCCTTTTTCGGCGTAGTAGCCATCCTGTTTTCCATCCTGCTGAAAAAAGAAGACAAAAAGAAAGGATATGGGCTTGAATTGCCCAATATGACGCGAAAGTAAAAAACAAAAGCTACCGAACAAAACTGAAACTCAGGAACGATTTTATATTAGCAGTTTAGATACAAAGAACGATTTTAATAAATATATTCGGGATCATTGGGCTGTAGAAAACAATTTGCATTGGACTTTGGATATGACTTTTAGGGAGGATGAGCAACGCAAAAGAGCTAAACATGCTGCAAAAAACTTTGCTATTGTAAGAAAAATTGGATTAAATTTGCTCAAAAAAGATTCAGGATCAGAATCTTTACGAGCAAAAAGACTAAAGGCAGCTTGGAGTAAAGAGTTCCTTATGAAGTTAATACAAATTTAAATGCGTCTACCCTGCCTTTTTCTTGCATATTTTGTTTTTTAATAATTTTGTTCTACCTTTACCCCTCCGAATTTTATAAATTTATAATATGTGTATCATGAAAAAATTATTCTTTAGCATCCTGTGCATTGCTTGTATTTGTGGGATTGCCGACGCCAAGGGTCGTCAACCGTTGTTTACTGCCGACCTGTCGAATGCAGATTTTAACCCCGCTGTATGGTCGGTGGACGCAAATGGGGTAATCTCAGCTACGGCCGACCAGGCCATCTGGTCAACAAAAGCGTATGAAAATTTTGAACTCGAACTCGAGTTTAAAACGGACAAATGTACGAACAGCGGCGTAGTGATTTACTGCACCGACAAGAAAAACTGGATTCCCAATTCCGTTGAGATTCAGATTGCAGATGATTACTGCGACCATTTTGGCGTGTCGGCTTCGACCGGCTCGTGCGGAGCAGTGTACGGACATCTGGCGCCCTCGGCCTTCAAATTAGTGAAGAATCCGGGCGAATGGAACAAAATGAAGATCACGGCGAAGGGAAAGAACATCAAAGTTTCGTTGAACGGTAAAAAGATTACCGACATGGACATGAGCCTCTGGACTTCGGGCAACACGAATCCCGACGGCTCGAAAATCCCTTCATGGCTGCCCAAACCCTACGCCGAACTGCCGACCAAAGGCTATATCGGCTTTCAGGGAAAACACGGCGAGGCATTGATTTGGTTCAGGAATATTACTGTCAAGGAACTTTAAATCATTATTACCATGCGTCGTACATCTATTTCCCGCCGACAGTTTATCAGAGCGTCGGCAGCTACCGCAGGAGCGTTTTATATCGTGCCGTCCCATGCCGTGAGCGGGTTGGGGCATACGGCGCCAAGCGACAAACTCAACATCGCCGGTATCGGCGTGGGTGGCAAAGGGTCGGTCAATCTCAAGAACATGAAGTCGGAAAACATGGTTGCCTTGTGTGACATCGACTGGCAATACGCCAAAGGCTGTTTCGACGCCTTTCCGGATGCCCGTCGCTACAAGGATTTCCGCAAAATGCTGGACGAAATGGGGCGAAGCATCGACGCCGTCGTCATTGCCACGCCCGACCATACGCACGCCGTATGCGCGCTTGCCGCCATGCAACTGAACAAGCA
>JAISWE010000145.1 GCA_031271175.1 Bacteroidales bacterium
GCTGTTGTTATGAATAAAGACGGTTCGCGCGGCATCAAGAAAGGGTTTTACGATAGTTTTGAACTTTTTTCCCGCGAGGCAAAACGGATTAACAAGCCCTTTTGGGCGTTTGCATTGTCTTTTAATCATTGGGACTACCCGGTACCCACGCTGGCCGACCTTCGCTTGCAGGTTTACTCCGACCTTGCTTACGGCGCACAGGCCATCACGTATTATTCGTACTGGTCGCTGCCTTTCGAATTCGGATGGGTAAAGGAAGATTACGAGGGCCCGATTTCGCGCAAAGGGGAAAAAACAGCTGCTTATTATGCTGTGCAGGCGATGAACAGGGAGATAAAAGCATTGTCGAAAGTGTTTCTGAATGCACGCATGGCGTGGGTGGCCTATACCGGAAAAATTCCTGATGGACACAGGAATGGGGAATCTCAGCTCGGCTATCATCTTGTAGCGCATACCGGCGAAGTGCCTGAAGGGTGCACGCCGCTGTCGGAAGTACAACTTCCCGAAGCCGTAAAATCGGTGGAAGTGGCGGATAACCGCACCGCGCTTGTTTCCTACATGGAAAAGGGCGATGACCGCTTTTTGGTTATTGTCAACCAAGACCTCAACGGCCCTCCCATGCAGATAAAAATGGCAGGCACAAGAAAAACGAACATCGTGACCAAAGACGGAACGGTTATTGCCAACAACGAACAGGTACAGCCGGTTTCCGCCGGCGACGCCCTGATTTATTTCTGGAAAAAATAATTACAGGAAAAACTCATGAAATATTCATTGTTTATAACGCTCGGCCTTCTTGTTTCGTGCGGGGAGCAGGCTTTTGTTCGAGAAGAAACGGTGGAAATACTGACTTATCCGTTTGGCGACCCCGACCCGGTAGCGCATCCGGAAAGTTCCATTTACCCGTATTTTACCTACAATGGGTATGCACATCAAGGCCAACCGGAGGAATGGGAAACGGTGGCGCTGGAAAATGAATACATCCGCGTGAATATTATTCCTGCTATCGGCGGAAAGATATGGGCGGCCATAGAAAAAAGCACCGGTAAGGACTTTATTTATTTCAACCATGTAGCAAAATTCCGCAACATATCCATGCGTGGCCCCTGGACGTCGGGAGGCATTGAAATGAATTTCGGCATCTTCGGACATGCGCCCACCGTTGCTACGCCGGTGGATTACTATACCCGGACGAACGATGACGGCAGTGTGAGCTGTTTTGTCGGTGCACAGGACATGATTT
The DNA here is from genome assembly GCA_031271175.1 of Bacteroidales bacterium. Lineage (GTDB taxonomy): Bacteria > Bacteroidota > Bacteroidia > Bacteroidales > UBA4181 > JAIRLS01. The sequence continues at coordinate 1,244 of JAISWE010000145.1, forward strand.
CCCGCACGTGGTGGCAAGTGGAAATCAACTTGCCTCGCGACAAAGCGTATTTCACTACCACCACCACATGGCATAACGGCACGGCTGTTTCGCGTCCCTATTACCAATGGATGAATGCGGCCTATCATGCCTCAAACGATCTGGAATTTTATTTTCCGGGACAATATTACATCGGTCACGACGGAATAGCCCATCCATGGCACACCGATTCGCAGGGACGCGACTTGTCGAAATACGCCGCACATACCTTCGGAGGCGACAAATCGTTTCATGTTTTGGGAAACTACAACGATTTTTATGCCGCCTATTACCGGAACAGCCGGTTTGGTTCGGTGCATTTTTCCCCGTTTAATGACAAACTGGGAATGAAAGTTTTTATCTGGGGATTGTCCCGGCAAGGCATGATTTGGGAAGACCTTCTTACCGATTCCGACGGACAATATGTGGAACTGCAGTCCGGACGATTATATAACCAGGCAGCCAAAGAAAGCCAACAAACGCCGTTTAAGCAATTCGCTTTTGAGCCGTATGCTACGGATACATGGACGGAATACTGGTTTCCGGTTAAAGAAACCGGCGGCGTGGTTAAAGCCGGCGAATATGGCGCATTAAATGTGATAAAAAACAAGGATTCGATTGTACTCTGTTTTTCCCCTGTGCGTAGAATCAATGACGATATTGTGGTCGTTGCCGGCGAACAGGAAATCTTTAGAAAACAGTTGTCATTGGACGTTTTGCAGACATGGCAGGAAACGATTCCTTGCAGCGATTTTTCATTGCCGTTCAAAGTAATTTTAGGGGATGGGCTTTTGACCTATTCCGAAAATTCTGCCGATAACCGTTTATCGCGTCCCATTACCTCACCGCCGGATGTTCACCATTCTTCTTATGGTTTATACATACAAGGAGAACAGGAAATGAGCAGAAATCAATATCGTACAGCCGAACAATATTTGAAAAAATCGGTGGCCATTGAACCCCTTTTCAGTCCTGCGTGGCGAAGCCTTGCCGACATCTATTACCGGCAGGGACGTTATGCGACAGCCGACTCCTGCGTGCGCATTGTCTTGTCGGCAGACGCCTATGATGCGGAAGGAAATCTCCTGTACGGGCTAATCAACAGCCGTCTGAACCGGAACATTGATGCACTGGACGGATACAAGGTCGCCGCATTGTCGGCTTCACACCGGAGCGCGGCCTATACCTGTTTGGCCATAGAAGCGGCAAAAAAACACCACTGGCAACAAACGTTGGATGACGCCGGGAAAAGTCTTGCATCGGGACCCTGCAATATTGACGCCCTTCAATTACAGGCTGTGGCTTATAGAAAATTGTGTGAAACGAATGCGGCGGGCCGTATTATTGCCCAAATTGAAAAAGACCTGCCGCTGAACCATTACGCCCGATTTGAAAAATACATGTGGAGCCATTCGGGAAAAGACAAACACGAATTTTTGAAGCATATCCGTAATGAATTGCCGCATGAAACTTTTATGGAAATGGCGGGATGGTACGAAAATGCCGGCTGCACGGAAGAAGCCTTGACGTTGTACGCCTTTGCCCCCACTTATCCGATAGCGCTTTACCGCGCCGCCTATCTGCTGTTTCAAAAAGGGGATACGGAATTTAAAGCGCTGTTGAATCGGGCGGAATCGCTTCCCACAAAGCTGGTTTTCCCGTTCCGGACAGAAACGCTCCCCGCTCTTGAATGGGCAGTGAAGCAATCCAACAAATGGGTAAATAAATATTATTTGGGCATCTTATATGCTTTTTTAGGACAGGAGCACAAAGCGTCTGCCCTGTTGGAACAATGCGGCGCCACTCCGAAAGAAGCATCGTTTTATCAGACAAGAGCGCAATACAGACAAGGCGTCCAAAAGAGCGAAGACCTCTTACTTGCCGCACAGTTGGAAGATTCATGGAGAACAGGATTGGATTTAATACAATACTATCAAAAAACGGAACAACACGAAAAAATGTACGCCACCGCCCAAAAATATACGGCTTTATATCCGGATAATGATGTATTGGGCTTGAAATATGCGGCCGCCCTGTTTTTGCAGAAAAAATACGAAGCGTGTACGGAATTTCTTGCCCGGCTAAAAGTATTACCCAACGAAGGAGCAAGCGAAGGACGCAGAATTTATCGCGAAGCATGGCTTGCCCGTGCCCGGCAAAGTATCAAGTCGGGTAATTATGAAACGGCATTATCGTATATCGAAAATTCAAAATTATGGCCGGAAAACTTAGGCGTTGGAAAACCTTACGACGAAGATATCGACATGCGGGAAGAGAACGAATTAACCGCTTATTGTTATCAAAAAATGAAATTAAGAAGATGAAAAAATACTTGCTGTTATTGCTGCTCGCGTTATCCACCGTGCCGGGAAAAGCGGAGGAATGTGTGTCATACACAAAAACCGGACAGGCGCTTATTTTTAACTGCGCCGGCGGCGCCAAATTGTCGATAGAACTGTGCAGTCCGTCGGTAGTTAAAATCTGGTTCGACCACACGGG
>JAISWE010000185.1 GCA_031271175.1 Bacteroidales bacterium
TAGCAGTACAGGTCGAATACCGCCTTGCGTTCATCCGTCTGGTTACCCAGCATTCCAGGGTCGAGGTACTGGAGGTCGGTAATCTTCGTCCCAACGATGTCGGACAGGAAGGCGATGAGCAACTCCTTGTCCGTGAAAATCCGTTTGAACCCAAAATCGGTCAGGGGATTGATATAAACGGAGTCTTCCGGCTTTTCCAATGATTTATTCTTTTTCATGAGAAAAATTTTAGGACAAAATTAGATGAAAAACTCGTGTTTTCCAAACGTATGAAATAAAAATTTTTTTTTTACAGCGGAAAAATAACATGAAATATTTCGAATGGCACACAACGGATAAAAGAAGAGGTTACGAACTGAAACCTTCGGCTGCCCCGTTGCGTGAAAAAAGCGACGCTTCGGCGGCTGCTTGGGAGGCTTACCAATCGGCTATCCATCGGCAAAAAGAAGCGTCGGCGAACGAGGAAATCGCAAGGCAGCCATCCGAAAGCAGTCGTTCCGAGACGGTTTTCACCGGAGGAAAACATTTTTTTGTTGCATATTTGGAAAACCTTTTTTAAATTTGTGCCGTAATTAAAAAAAATAAACATGAAAAACGACATTACCCGTCTCATCTTTGCAGAGACAGACGACATTCCTTCCCTGCCGGAAGAAACCGGAGAAGAACGGAAGAGAACCGACAATTTCCTGTTGATGATGAAAAGTCTCTCCTCTATAGTCGCCGAAGGCACTTTGGTAATTGATGTGCAAAAGCGGTGCTTTCGGTATGTCAGCAATCATGATCTGTTGCTTTGCGGTCATTCGTGCGAGGAAGTATTACGGCGCGGATTCGACTTCTATTCCGAAATCGTCCATCCGGACGACCTGCCGCTGATGATCGAGATGTACCGTGCCATCTTGCAATATCCGGAAACTGAGGATGAAAATACGGCTTACTTTTCCGGTACGTTCAGAATCAAAAGCAACGATGCCATCGGCTGGCTGATGGTATATTACAGGTGGAAACCGGTAACCATTGCTGGAAAAAGATTCATCGTTTGCACCATGAATGATTCGGCCATACCGACAGTGGGGCATCTGCGGCTGTATGATCAGGATCAGCTTAATTTTAAGGAATATTCCTTTACAGCGAAGACATGGCGGTATGTTCCGGTGGAAAGGCTGACCGACAGGGAAAAAGAAATACTCAAATTAGCCAAACAGGGCAAAAAAGCCAGAGAAATAGCCGCTATACTTCATGTATCGTATCATACGGTATGGAATGACAAAAAACAAATTCTTCATAAACTGAATGTCCATTTCTTCGAAGAAGCAATGAACTATTCCAGCGGCCATAAATTGGCTTTGTGATTTTTTTGAAAAAAATAATGCCACCATTGCTCATTTTCTCCAAGCAGTCGGCTATTCTTCTTCCGGGCGGTATTTCGGGTTGGGTGTCATGTGCCGCGCATGTACTTTTTTTTGCCACCGGTGCAGCATTTTTTGCAAATGGGCAGCCGTTTCGGGCAATTCGGCGGCAAGGTCGCGTTGCTCCGACGGATCCTGGCGGATATGGAACAGTTGCACTGTTCCCCGTTCAAAATATTCAATCAGTTTGAAGTCGCCGTAACGGATAGCGGCTCCCGGACTTTGCATACCGTGGTTGCTGTAATGGGGGAAATGCCAGTAAATCGCTCTGTCTTTGATTCTTCCTGCGTTTTTGAGCAGGGGCGCAAAACTGATGCCTTCCGTCACTTTTCCTTTGGGTAACGGAAGTTGCGCCATCTCAAGGAGCGTGGGAAAAAAATCGACGCCGGTGATGGGTACATCGCTTACCGTACCGGCAGGAGCGTTGCCCGCCGGCCACCGGACAATCAACGGGACGCGGATACCGCCTTCGTAGAGCCATCCCTTGGCGCCCCTGAGCGGCAAGTTGGAGGACGAAAAAGCCTTGTCCAACTGTTCCGGCCGAACGACACGGGCGGGATTGCCGAAATTCGCCGCCGACATGCCGCCGTTGTCTGAATAGAAGACGACAATGGTGTTGTTGTCGATGCCCAGTTCAGAAAGTTTGGCCGTCACGCGGCCAAGGCTTTCATCCACGCTTTCCACCATAGCAGCGAAATGCGGATTATCCTGCTGCTGTTTGATTTTGACCGTCCGGTGCGGCAGGATTTTGAAGCCCGCATATTCGGGCAGGCGAATCAGTGAGTCCAGCGCGGCGAACGAAAGGGGATGCGGGTCGTCGGGATTGCCCTCAAGGATAAAAGGAGGCGTAGCCGGCGAAGGGCGTGAAGCGATTTTTTCGCGGTACTTTTCCACCATATCTTCGCGCCCCTGTATGGGGTCGTGTACGGCATAGTGGGAAAGGTACAGGAAAAACGGATGTTCCCTGTTCTGTTCGATAAATTTCAGGGCGTCGGCGGTCAGCGCATCCGTGAGGTACTCCCCATCCGTACCTTCGTAACCGTTGAGCTGGAACGGCGCATGATAGGTAACAGGCCATCCCTTTTCGTATCCTTTGGGGATATGCAGGTCGAATCCGTGCGCTTCGGGGCAATGTTCTCCTTCGCCCAGGTGCCACTTACCGATAATAGCCGTTCGGTAGCCGCCGTTTTTCAACGCTTCGGCGATGGTGGTTTCCCCTTGTGGCAGGTGTTGGTTGCCAACGACATTTTCAAGCATCTGAAACGGGAAATTTTTCCGCCCCGGCAGCCAGTCGGTCATGTTGATGGAAGCCGGATAACGTCCGGTGAGGATGCAGGCGCGGGCGGGCGACGACACATGGCAGGCGGAGTAGCCTTGCGTAAAACGCACGCCCTGCGCTGCCAGCCGGTCGATGTTGGGCGTTTCGTAAAGTGTGCCGCCGTTGCAGGCCACATCCATCCAGCCCAAGTCATCCACCAGAAAAAAAATGATGTTCGGGCGTTTCGGCGGCGTATTTTGCGATACGGCGCCGCAAAAAGGCGTTATGGCGCCCGCTCCCGCCAGCGCAACGGTTTTCATCAGACGGTTCATCTCTGTACTCATTCGGGGTTATTGATCAGCGAAGGGTACGAACCGGCGGTAAACTGCCAGATGGAAGTATCCCAGCCGGAAGTGTAAGGCGTTCCCGATTTCATCTCCGCCGCCGTTTTCCCTTCGGCGCTACCGAGCACATCTGTCGGGGGATATTTATTCCCACCGATTCCACCATCATAACCAGTCGCCGTTTCGTAGAAACAGTCCTTGACAGCCGTCAGGTCGGAATAATTAGTCAAACCATTGCTTGCAGCAATACCTCCCCAGTTTTTGTTTCCCGTGCCGGGCGTCGATGCGATGCCGGCATTGTAACAGTATTCCACCGGACGGGCCTTTGCATTGGTCATGTTGCCGGCAATCCCGCTGTTGTTTACCGCTGTTGAGGTTCCGTAGGTGATATTTCCCTTGTTGTAGCAGTTATATATTGCCGCGTTGTTGTGCATCAATCCGGAGATACCTCCCGTATTGGTGAAAGCGTCGATATTGCCGAGATTGAAACTTTCGCTCACGGAACTCGTCCCTACCAGAGCGCCTATAATACCGCCCGTACCGGCAGTTGAATTGACAGTTAGCGTGATGTCACCGTGGTTGCTGCACCGCAAAATCTCCGCGCCTGCCGGATTCACCGCACGGCCTGCAATACCGCCTACGGTAGGATTGCTCGCAGCTGTTACCGTAATGTCCCCATGGTTGGCGCAATTGGAAATGACCGTTTTTTCCCCTGTTGTTCCGGCGACATAACTTACAATGCCGCCGAACGATCCGGAACTGCCGGTAATGTTGCCATGGTTGGCGCAACCGGAAATCGTGATGTTTGTACCGGTACACACGGCTATACAGCCTCCCGCATAGCCCGTGGTAGTTCGCCCGCCCGACACGTTGGCATTGTTGGTGCAGTTGCTGATGACGGTATGGGCATTGACATAAGCGACGATACCTGCGCCCGTACCATTAGCGGCAGTAGCCTCGATATCCGTGATGGCACCGGAACCTTCCACCGTAAGGTTTTTAATGACCGCCTCCTGGTTCTCATCCGTACCGCCGATATAACCGAAAAGCGCGTATCCGTCCGTAGCGGAGGAAATTTTGATACCGGAAATTTTGAAATTGGCGCCGTCATATATGCCTGCAAAGGGATTCCCGGAAGCATTGCCTATCGGAATCCAATTATTGTCCGATGCAATACTGATGTTCGCCGTTTGTGTCAGGTACAGTCCGGCGAATGAAGTTCCGTCATTAACGGCGTCCCGCAGCTGCTCCAGAACGGTTGTACTGCTGATGTAGAGCGGACGTTCTTCGCTGTCGCCGCCGAAACATTCGAATACCGTATCCCAGTGTTCGGTGTAAACAACATTGCCTGCCGCATCGACGGTGATTTTTGCCCCCAGCGGTACCGTCGGGCTGCTTTCGTATTGCAACGAAACGACAATGTAATCGCCGGCTTCCAGCAGGTCTGTGAAACTGATGGTGGTGGTGGAACCGTCGTCGTTTACGGTAACGGGCAGGTCGGATGTTCCGGAGGCGCCGCTAACGTTCATTGTCGCACTTCCTGCCGCGGCAGATCCCGTGAATCCGGGTATGGCAAAGGTATATACCACTCCCGGCGCCTGCTGGGTGAGGGTGACGGTTTGGCTGACATCCTCAAACTGCGTCGAACGAATGACGATGGTTGCCACACGCGATTGTCCCGTTGTATTTTCGGAAACGTTGAGAACAATGTTTCCGTCGCCGGTAGAAGCAGTTCCGGGCGAGGCTACGGCAAGCCATCCTGCTTCGTCGTTGGGATCCAGCTCGACGGCAACCTCCCACGTGTCGTTGGACGTAACGGTCACCGTCACCTGGCGCGCCGCAGAAGTAATCGGTATGTTGCCATCCGGCGCTACGGCAATGGTATATACCTTGCCTGCCTGCTCGATGGTGAGTTCCTGTTTGAGTTCGGCGTCTTCCGTGGAAACGATGCTGATCTTTCCGCTATGAGCGTTGCGCAACAGGTTTTCCGCGATGTTCAGTTTCGCCTGTCCGTCACCGGTCATGGAGGTAGCCGGCGATACGACCGTTATCCATCCATTGGCGTCGTTTTCTACCTGTACCGTCCATTCCACGTTGCTGACAACGTCAATCGTGTAGTTCGCCACCGCATCCGACGAAAGTTGTTGCGTCCCGGAAGGCATGATGATGATGGCAGGGGCTTGGCCTATCTGCCGGACAAGACAAACCACATGTTCAAATGTAGCGGTGGAGACTTTATCGGATGTTGCCGTAAACGTGACGGTAGCTTGCCGTTCGGTAAATCCCGTGTTGGCAGTCAGATGGAAGACCGCCTGCCCGTTGCCCTTTCCGGAAGCGGACACCAGCGTAATCCAGGTATCGGAAGGAGGAACGGAAGCGCTCCATGATACGTCGTCCGAGGCTGTTACGGAGATGCCGTATCCCTGCCCGGCCGTATTGTTTTTGTGGACGGTTTCCGGCACTTCAAAAAAGGGTTCGTATGTTTCCTCCGGAGCTTCGTTGTCCCTGTCGCAGGCCGTTAGGACTGTAAGGCCTGCTGCGATAAATAAATGGATGATCTTTTTCATTTTACGTTTTATATTTATGTTATGTTATTTTCAATGGTTTACCGGAAGCTTGGCGTTGCAAGGTTTTTGGTTTGAAAGTTGCCGTGCGTTAGCCAGTTTTCGGTTGTCAGCAAAGTGCCGTCTAATTTGACGTTTTCAAATACAATACCTGTAATGGTATAATCGGCGGAAACGCCTTCGATGTAATTTTTTGATGCCTGTGTCCTGTCCATTTTCACGTCCCAGTTTTTCATGGTAAGGTTTTGTACGGTGCAGGGTGTGATGACGTTGGGGATATTTTCTTCGGGAGAGATGCGCCAGACGAGCCGCACGGGATTTTCGGTCACCAAATCTTCTATCAGCATGTTTTTTTGCCATGCGTTGGAGGCAGGGTCAGCGTAGCGGTTGCCGACAAAACTGAGCACGCCTCTGTTGGTTTCCGAATTGTTCCATTCGGCATGAAGGATATCCACCCGTTTAATGGTTATGCCGTCGGCCTGCGCCCCCGTCCATCCCATCTGTATGGCGCCTCCATTGTTGAGTTGCCACAATACCATGTCTTCCACCAGAATGTTGTCGCGATATACTTTGATGTTGTCATCGTTCGCCCAACTGAAACAATGGTGTACGTGCGAATGGGCGAAAGCGGCGATGCCGTCGCAGTTATAGACCCAGCCGCCGATGAGTTTTGTCCATGCCACTACGTTGTTGCCGCCGATGAGCCGGATGCCGAAATATTTCGGATCGGCCACCGTTATGCCTTCGATGGTAATCCGTTCGCTGCCTTCAGCCGCTTCGATGCAGTAAGCGCGGCGATAGTTGAGCCGTCCCGACGACAGTACTCCACGCCCGAATATCTTTACGTCGGAATCTTCTGCACCCGACATGTCCAATGCACCGTACACCCACGCCCCGCCTTCGAGATAAATGTTTTTGATGTTGGCGGGAATATTGTACACGCCAATGTCGTGTACGCCGGCGCGGAAATAGAGGCCGGTTTTGGAGGCCGGCACCTGTCCGAGGTTTTGCTCTGTAGCATGTTCCATCACCGCGTAATGGTCATCTTCATCTATTTGCGGAATATCTGTTTCCATCGGATTGGCAAAAATCATCAACCCGTTTTTGTATCCGACGGAACCGATCTCCACCGAACACTGTCCCGGCTGCGTTAAGGTGAAACTTACCGTTTCTCCGCTGATAGCAGGCGTTATTCCGTAGCGCGAAGGCAATATTCTCACGGCGGCGTTGCCTGTCGGCACTTTCTCCGTATCCAATACTTTTACCTCTATTGTTACCGTTTCTTCAAAGGAAAAATTCACCCAACTGATACTGCGTCCGGCAAACAAGCTCAAGGGAGTGGCATCTTTGCTTTCCATGTTCATGTAACCTGCTTCGTATGTGGGACAAGTGTTCTGGAAAACGGGTATTTTCACCCGTGTGGTTCCCTGTATCAGCGTTACTTCGTAAACGGACGATTGCGGCACATCCGGATAATTGTCCGGATCGGCGTAAACAGCAAGCGTTGGTCTGCTTTTTTCAATTGACGGATTCTCCAGTTGAGCATAAGTCAATGCTTTTGTACATCCCTGTGCGAGCAGGATGATCATGGGCAATGCCGCAACGATATTTTTAGATAATGTCATGATTTCAAAATATTTAAGGTTGAACAACGGTAGGGTTTTCGGCCTCGTAGCGGATACCTCTGTCGCGGAATACCAGCGTATCCAGTACTTCGCAGACATAAAGCTGATTATTGACCGTTTTGTTGTAAAAATAATTCAGGTAGATGGCGTCTCTCGGAGTGGGTTGTTCGGGCGTTCCTCCCCATGTATCGCCGTTTTCTTTGTAGCGTCCGCTTCCGAAACTCACTTTTACGGGCGAATTGTCGGCTGTAGCAACGGCAATGGCGCCATCCGAAGCTACCGCCAGGTTCAATATCAGGTTGTCCGTTCCTACGCTCATGGAAGAGGTGACGGAATGAAGCGACGTACTGGTTAGCGTTACTGTTTCGTTATATTCCACATAGCGGGCATGATAGATGACGGTATCCACAATTGCCCCGGCCTGATTTCGGGTGAGCATCTGTCCGCGCCGCAGCCATTGTCCGTGGTACGGATTGACGTATTTAATTCCGAAAAGCGTGTAATCCATCGGCTGCACTTCCCAATGGGCGGGGAGATGAATATCCGGTGGGGAAGGGGCGTCGGAAGCGGGGGTGCCGTGCAGGATATTTTCCGTGTCTGGTGAAGAGGTCAAGCGCAACGGGATCACATATTCGCCTGTCAGCGCTCGCGGATCATTGAAAAAATCATCGGAAAGCTGCACCTCGATCAGTCCGGTAAAAGACCCTTCCGGTATAACGGCTGTTGCTTCCGGGCGGAGCGTATAATATGCCGTCGGAAGCGGTTTCAGCGTCAATCCTTTGTTGTTGAGCAGATGAAGATCCGGCACCAATCCGTTGTCAACCACAAAATCGACATGCCAATCCTGTTGGTTCCGGTTATAATAGCCACCAACGTTTACTCCGATATTGAACTTGTGATTTTTATCCAGTGAATTGTCCACCAAATCATTACCGAGAGACAGGGTTCTCACGGGATATTGAATGGGGAAATAAATCGTTTGCCGTTCATAATCGTCAAAAACGATGTCGGCATTGTGGCATGAACTTGCCACAGCGAAGAGTAAGGAGATGAAGATTAATTTTTTCATTTTGAATATACTTATAATGTTTACCATCCTTTGTTTTGTTCCAGTTCTTTCATCATTTCCGTGTACGGTATGGGGCCATATATCATGTGTGGCTGATAATTGCGCGACTCAACGGAAAAGAATGTTTTTCCTCCGTCCGACGTTCCGTACACGGTTGCAGTCAGCGCCGACGGGTCGTTCCACCGGCGGATATCCCAGAAACGGGCGTTTTCGAAACAGAGTTCCAATCGACGTTCGTTGCGAATGAGTGTTTCCATGTCCTGTTGGTCGGTGAGCGAAGCCAAATAGGGGTCTGTAGCAATGCCTGCCGTTGAGCGGATGCCTGCGATTACCTCTCTTGCGGAATAGCTGTGCGTGCCGGCGCCGTCCGGCCCCCATGCCCTGTTGGCTGCTTCGGCGTAAATCAGGAAAGCTTCGGTTTGACGCATCAGTGTCATGACGTGGTTTTGACTTACTCCGGCGCCCGGATCGAGTTTTACGTTTTCGTTCATCAATTTACGAATATAGTAACCTGTACGTGTTGATTTTTCCGCTACTTTTCCTACTCCATCGTTCATGTCGTCAATGGTATTGACGGCAATCGTTTTGAAGATCAGTCCGTGGTGGATAATCCATCGTTTCAGTCGAGCGTCGCGTCCTTCATAAGGATCGGCAGGGTTATATCCCGAATGGGCTGCGTCGGTAATCGGGTATCCGTTGGCTGCTGGAAAGGCATCGATCAGGTTCTGCGACGGATTCAAACGTCCGTTTCCGAAAAACGACGGAGGGAAATGGGTGGTTTCCCAAGCGCGTATGTTTTCCGGGTCTTTTCGCCATAGATGTTCTGGGGAAGCTGCGTCCAAGTAATAGGTCAGGCGTGATCCGTTCAGCGCTCCCAATCCTCCGGCGGCATCAATGACTTCGGCGGCGGCATCGGCGGCGGCAGCCCATTTTGTCTTGTCGTCGTTGGGGTTAAATGCGGGGCTTGCCGCCTGAAGCAGCACCCGTGCCCTGATCATTTTTGCGATGCGTGCATTCATCCGGTTTTTGTAACGTGCGCCATATACGGCGTCCATGTCGCTTTTCTGCGGGTCGTTTGTCGGCGCATCGGCATAAATATCTGGCAGGAAGGCAACGGCAGAGTCAATGTCTGCCATCACCCAACGGACACATTCTTCGTATGGGTTGCGCGGAAGCAATGTGTTGCGGTCGATATCCGCAGACCGTATCATCGGCACGCCCAGTAGCTGTCCTGAAACGCCTATACCCGCATGTGCCTGCAACAGTTGCCAGTAATAAAAAGCTCTCAGGCCGTATGCTTCACCTGCAAGGCGTTTGCGATACTCTGCCGTTTGCCATTCGTTGGAAGGAGCCCATTCGACTTCATTTACAATATGGTCGAGAAAAATATTCAAATAGGCGATATTGTCGTAGGCGTTACTCCATCGGGAAAACGGGTCATAAGAAGCGCTCCATTCTCCGTTGGCGGCACGCCGGTAACTGTTGGTCGGCAGATTGGAAACGGCATCGTCCGTGGCCACGTCGGAAAATTCTACAGAAGAAGGCAATCCCAGATAGGCGTTCAACAAAATTCCTTCGGCGCGCTTGGGTCTTTCAAGAACGCTTTCTTCGTTATAGACATTGTCCGGATCAACCTCCAGAAAGTCATTACATGCCATAACCGAGAGGGTCATCAAGGCATATACGGTGTATTGAAATATTGCATTTTTCATGATTCGGTGTTTTACAGATTAAAATTCGGCAGTCAAACCGAAGTAATACCATCTCATTTGTGGTTCGCTGCCCACATTGAGGCGAAGTTTGTCGGCATTGGGGCCTGCCATGAACAGGTTTTGTCCTCGCGCAAAGACGTTTAACGTTTTCATCCGGAGCGCATTCGTAATTTTGTCGCCGAAGGCATAAGTCAGCTGTAAAGCAGGCATTGACAGGTAGTTGCGGCTGCCCAGCCAATAAGTGGAATTGCGGAAATTGTTGGCGTCTTCGGAAACGGTCAGTCGTGGGTAAGTGGCCGTGCTGCGGGTATCCGTTCCCGTTGCGGGATCGTATGCCCAGCGTCCGGTCAGGTGCGCCGGATATTTCATTTCGCCTGACACGTTATAATAGTTGCTCCGGAAGAAGCTGCTGATGCCGGTTTGTGCTGTGAAACAGGCAAACAGATTCCATTGCCGCCATGTAATATTCAGCGTTAGCCCGTAATTGGCTGTGGCATGAGAAGAACCCAGCACACGGACATCGTCGTTGTCTATCTTCTTGTCGTTGTTCTGGTCGAGGTATTTGATGTCGCCGGCGCGAACAATGCCGAATCCGGGACGCACGACGTCTCCATCCGCCGGATCGTTGATGCGGTCTATTTCTTCCTGTGTATAAAGCCCTTCGGCAACCAATCCCCAAAGGGCGAAGGGAGATGTCCCCGTTTTGCGGAGATACTGTTCGTCCCGGTTGTACGCCAGTTCATCCGTCACCAGTATTTTGGGAACGATATAGATGGCTTTGGCGCCTATGTTCAGTTGCAGTTCGCCTATTTTGCGGGAAAAGTTGATTCCCGCTTCAATGCCTTGTTCCCGCTGACGTCCGTAGTTCTCTACCGGAATGAAATTGGCGCCTCCCAGATACGAAGGATAGGCATTGACAGGTCTTTCCGGAATATCGTAATGCAAACTGTTGAAATAGTTGGCTTCTACAAACAGCCATCTGTTGAACAGGGATGTTTCCACGCCGATATTGAGTTCGTTGCGCTGTACCCACGATAAATCTCCGTTACCGTAGGTAATGGTCATGGCATTGTTTGCTCCGTTGCCATCGCCGTAATTATAGGCGCTACCGGCGGTGTACGTATTTTCAAACATGTGGAAACCGCTGAAAGCCGACAGTTCGTAGGATTTGGTATTTCCCCATGTGGCTTTCAGTTTCAGCCAGTTCAGCCACTGGATGTTTTTGAGCATGTCTTCTTCGGAAAGTATCCAGCCGCCTCCCAAGGATTGTGCATAGCCCCACCGACGACCGTCCCTGAAATAGGGCGAACCGATGTACGCTCCGCTGTATTCGGCGATCCATCGGTTATCGTACATGTAGTTGAAGCGTCCGCCGAAATTCAAATGCCGCTCGGTATTGATAAAGCCGCTTTGCTTGTAGGTGTTCATATATGAGTTCAGCGTTGCGTTGATATCGTGTTTTTCACTGAATATCCGCCGATAGCCCAAGGTATTGATCCATCCGTAACGTCGATAAAAAGCAATGTTATTCATGGTTTGCTTGCCGACGAAATCGTTGTCGCCGACTTTTTCAAGCGCGATGGCGCCGTCGCTTTGGCGGGTGGGATTATAGACGGCATAACCGTTGATTTGTCGCGTGGCATACTGGTTGTAATTGTCGCTGCCGAAGTAAGTCGTAAAAGACAAACCATCGGTAATTTTTTTCAGATTTACCTCTATTCCGATATTGATATTCATCAAACGATCCATGGTATTGTCGTAGCCACCCAAATTGAGGTCGCCCAGCAGGTTTTGCGTGAAATTGCGGTTACCGCCTGCCAGATACCGCCCTCGAATGAGCGAACGTTGCCTGACGGCTTCGTCCACAATTTCCCTGTCTTCTTCCCGTACCTCATCGACAGGGATCAGCAACGGATACGCATTGACACGTTCCGATGTTGAAAGATTCCAGAAATTAACGCTTTTGTAATAAGGGCCATGGTAGGCGTTGAAAATGGCCATCCCATCCAGCGACGCCTTTATGAAATCGTTGATTTGCATATTGATGGAGCCATGTACGTTGAAACGGTTGGTGGATTGTTTGCTGCCTTCTCCTTCCTTGAGAAGTGATCGGGAATTGAGGTAGCTCATATTCAGATAGTACTGCGCGACCCGATTGCCGCCCGAAAAATCCGCCTGCAATCTTTGTTGTGGCTTTACGCGATCCAGAAATTCATGACCTCGATAATAGTCCACGTCGGGATATGTAAGCGGGTCGCTGCCGTTGCGTGTGTTTTCAATATCTTCCCACGAATAGACAATCGGTTTGCCGTCGTTTTTGTTCGCTTCGTTGTAGAGAATCATGTAGTCGGCCGCTTTCAGGTAATTCGGATAACTGATGGGAACTCCCAGTGACGATTCGTAGGTGAAGTTCATCCGGCGTTTGTGCGCTTCTCCATGACGGGTTTTGATCAGGATGATCCCCTTGTCGGCCATCGCTCCGTAGAGCATTTTGGAAGCGGCGTCTTTCAAAACGGTAATTTCTTCTATTTCATTGGCATTGATCATATCGCTGAAATTAACCACGGCGCTGTTGCCGTCGCGTACCAGCCCGTCTATGACAACAGTACTTCCCATGCCGCGCACATCGGTAGAGGAAAACATCCCCAATCCGGTGGCATTGATCAGTGTCCAATAATTCCTGTCGGTATATTTTCCGGCATAATCATCCATTTGTATATTGTTTACCGCGCCGACTATACGTCTTTTGGAGAGTGTCCCGAAAGGAACGGAAACTTGGTCGCGCCGCTCGTTCATGTATAACGCGGCGGTCAGTTGTACGACGCCGTTTTGCGCCTTCATACCGGAAACGCTCACAAGGCGGGGTTCAAATCCGGCGGCTTCCACATAGAGATCGTCAATGATGTTGTTGTTCACGGTAAACTGTCCGGCGCTGTCGCTCACGGCAGTATAGCGGCCTTCCGCCGCCGAAACCACAGCTCCGGCAATGGCATTTCCCTGTTCATCGGTTATTTTTCCCGATACTTTTTGTACCTGAGCATTGACTGTTTCGGGCAACACTGTTGCAACAAGGAATAGAAGCAGAAACAGTGGGACTAAAAATTGAAAGTTGAAAATTGAAAGCTGAGAATTGCTTGACATAATACGTAATTCTTAAGATGAAATGAATGAATAAAAATCATGCCTTAACCATTTTACCATCCGGGGTTTTGCGTGAACAATGCGTACTGTTCGACGTCAGCCTTGCGAAACGGAAACCAGTAATGTTTGTCTTCAAACTGGCTTTCAAACAGCGGCACTTCGTTACAAACCGTATGGTCTTTGTTAAATTCGTGTCCGTAGCGTTTTTCGTGTTGCGGCAGGTGTGACAGGTACCATCTGCGCAAATCGACGTAACGGTGGCCTTCAAAAGCCAGTTCCACACTGCGTTCGTTACGTATGCGTTCGCGGAACAGTTCTTTATCGGCTGTGTATCGTTCGCGCACGTCCGGCAGGGATTCATTGCCATAAACCTGCAACTCTGCCGGTTTTGTCAAATCCTCGTTTAACGGCAGTTTCACTCTGCGGCGTACCGTGTTGACGGCATCAACAGCCGTCAGTGTAGCGGAAAAATCGGCGGGGATTGTTTTCGGACCATAAACTTCATTGACCGCTTCCGCATAATTCAGGTACATTTCCGCCAGACGGATGTACGGACAGTTGAA
The DNA here is from genome assembly GCA_031271175.1 of Bacteroidales bacterium. GTDB lineage: Bacteria > Bacteroidota > Bacteroidia > Bacteroidales > UBA4181 > JAIRLS01. Next base: position 13,683 of record JAISWE010000185.1, read on the forward strand.
CCTGAAATTGTTCCATTCCGATCCGTTGTCTTTGTTATTCACCTTGTAGGGAATATATTTGCGGATGAGGTATCCTGTAAGGGACTGCACCGACGATCCGCTTCCTCTGTCAAGTCCGACGGTTGTACTTCCTCCCACATTGGTATAAAGCTGTATGTATGCTTCCGCATTGTTGTCTTTATCTACCCATTTTACGCCGTCGGTCAGGATGGTTTTCCACAGGCGCGGGTCGCGCTTTGCCCACGGTACAAGGCGGTTATGATCACCGGCAGGCGCATCGGCAAGCGCATAGCCTGTGGCTGTTTCATACAGGTTGACGAAATTGGCCGTTGGCGAAGTTACTACCGAGTTGCCACCGAAACGGCCGCTGTTGTGAAGGCGTCCTACGCCGAAATTCGTTATTTGTCCTCCTCCTATGGCCGTTGAAGGTTTGATTTTGGCAAAAATCGTTTCGGTAGTGTAAATGGCTCTCGCCGAAGCTCCTGTACCCCGTGCATCGGCAAAATTATAGGCATAGTCGCTCCACGGCGTCAAACTGTAAACGCCTTGATCGGCCATCTGGATTACTTCATAGGCAGCTTCGGCAGCCTGTTTGCAAAGTTCCGGATCATATTCCGCATTTTGACCTTCCATTTTGGATGTCAGCGGACTGGCGGCATACAGCAGCGCCCGCGATTTCAAGGCAAGCGCGGCGCCCCTGGTAATACGTCCTGTATTGGCGCCAAGAGGCGCATCGTCCCACATGGCGGGCAGCAAACCGGCCGCTTCCGTCAGGTCTCCGACGATCCTCATCAGGGTTTCCTTAAAACTGAGACGGCTTAATTTCATGTCGTCATCCGGCACGAATACAACGTCAAGGTAAGGTAATCCGCCCCAGTATTTGGCGATTTCAAAATGATTCCATGCGCGAAAAAAGAGCAACTGGCCTTTCAACCGGTTATATTCGTCCTCCGTATGGTTAACCAGCAAATCCAGATGTACTAATCCGTCGTTGCAGATGCGGATGTTTTCCAGCCCCCTGTGCCACAGGCCGAAATGTTCGGAATCGCCGGTGGTGACAAAAGGATTTTGGTGTGTATTGCTGTGCAGCCACATGTAATTGCCGCGCGTTATGGTATAGCCGGAAGGGAAATCGCGGTTGCAGTCCACGTCGTCGCCAAAATCGAACGAAGAAGTATATGCCTGTACGTGATATACAATCAAACCGTTGCCGTACAGAGCGTCTATGTATCCCTGAAAATTTCTGTAGGAACTGAATACCTGCTCGGTAGTGATCTCCGAATCGGGCGTTTTTTCCAGATAGTCTTCACAGGATGCCAGCATAAGTGCCAGGAAAAGAAGTGCCGGTAATTTTATGGTTTTTATATTATTCATTTTTTCAAGGTTTTCATGATCAGAATTCTATTTTAACACCGAAATTGAATCGTTTGAGCATGGGATATTTCTGCACGTTGTCATTGTCGCGCGTGCCGCCTGTTTCTCTGTCTTCGTTCAGGTGGGAGTACAGCCACAGGTTGTTGCCGTTGAAAAATATCCTTATGTTGTCGATAAACGTCAGTTTCAGCGATTTACCGTTCAGCCGGTAGTTGACTTCGGCGGTTTTCAAACGCCACATGGTGCCGTCCACCATATTGTATGTTCCGGAATGTAAGACGTCTCCACCGATATTATACATCGGTACATGGTAAGCGCCGTCGGGATTCTGCTGCGGCAACCACATGTCGCCCACGATGCTGCGGTCTACTACCGAATAATAGTGAGGGCCGGTAAATTCGCCGGCGCTTTGCGCCAGATTGCTGTTGGTGACGCCGTAGAACTGTACCATCACGCTGAGTCCCTTCCATTCCGCTCCCAGCGTGAAACTCATTGTATATTGCGGATGATTGGTGTATCCGTAAGGAACCCAGTCATTTTCATCGACAACGCCGTCGCCGTTGTAATCCACCATTTGCAGCATCCCCGGAATGAAATTGGTCGGCTCTTTCGTTCCCTTGACGCCGGTGTACATTTCGTCCCAACTGGAAACGACTCCCGATGAAATATAAGCATGTTGCTGGCCTATCGGAAATCCTGCTTTTTTACGGTAATCCGGCGTAAGTTCGGGGTCTTCCATATATTCAATCCTGTCCGTTGCATGGGAAACCATTGCCGAGGCATAGTATTTTATGCCGTTACCGATTTTGTCGTTCCAGTGCGTTTCCAGTTCCCATCCTTTTTCCGATGTGCGGCCTATATTGGCCGGAACAGGATCGGCTCCGAACCACGGCGGGATGTTCCGCTGGGCGGCATTCATAAAAATGTCGTAACGGCGTCCCCAGAAATAATCGTAAGACAGGGTCAGCCGGTTGGAGAAGAATCCCGTTTCAACGGCAACATCGTTCTTTTCTGCTGTTTCCCATCGCGCATCGGGATTTCCGATATTGGTGACACTGTATCCCGGATAAGGCGGATGCACCTGCGTGGGAGAGCCTATCCATGCCGAATTGGTAATAGAACTCCATTGTGTAACATAAAGCCACTTAGGGATATTGTTATCACTGCCCACTTTTCCCCATGAATATCTGAATTTCAGAAGATTCACATAATTTTCGATGTTCAGTTTTTGGAAAAACGATTCCTGGGAAACTACCCAGCCTACTGCTGCCGACGGAAAGAAACCGAATTTTTTCCCCTTGACAAATTTTTCGGAACCGTTGTAGGCGGCATTTCCTTCCAGCAAATATCTTCCCCTGTAATCATAAGTGAGCCTTCCCGCCCATTCTTCGCGATAAGTTGGGAACGATTGCCCCACAGCGGTTTCTACTCGCTTGAAGACTCCCATCGCCGTCACTTTGTGCACTCCGAAGGTACGGTTATAGTTGAGCGAAGCCTGGTACATCATATTTTTGTACATTTGCGGATTCCCGTCGCTGGTAAGAATGTTCTCCGTACTGATGTTACTGGGGTCGGATACATATTCGAAGCCGGTTTTGTCGCTTGCCGGAATGTTCCATGCGGTAACGCCGGTCTGCCAGTCCACAAATTTGGTTACGGGACGGGACGGGCCGATGTTTGGTCCATTGGCGATGTAGTAATTGCGAAAATTCACGATTCCGTTCAGGCTCAAACCATCGGTGAGAAAATTTAATTTTTGTTTCAAGGAAAAAGTGGTATTGATATCCGTACGGGTTTCCTTGTTCAATCCGTTGAAATTAAAGTATTCTACCGGATTATACATATTGTATCCCGATATGTTGTTGGCAAAAGTTCCGTCGCTGTATTGGACGGGATATTGATCGGGGCCTTTTCCGTAAACTCCCAGCCAGAGGTAGGCGGGGGTGGCGTTGGTGGTACGTTCGGTAGCCTGAGCGCCGTCGAAATCCACACTGAATATGGTCGTCCTGGTGGGTTGGAAGTCGAGGTTCATGCGAAAGTTATACCTTGCATAGTCATTGTGCGGAACATAACCCTGTCCCAAATCCCGCCCTTTAAGAATATCGCCGTCGTATGTATATGCCAGCGAGGCAAAATATTTAACAAAATGGGTGCCTCCACGAACATCCATGCTGTAACGTTGCGACCATGCGACTTTCCGAAGCATTTCGGCTTGCCAGTCCACATTGGGATACATTTCCGGATTGGTCTGGTCGCGGTACTGTTCCAATATCTCTACCGGAACGATATAGGTATTCCAATGCCCCGGAGTAGCGCCCAACTGATTTTCAATAGCCTGATTGCGCAGCCATAATGCATCGTATGAATCAAGAAATTTCGGCATTTTGGATTGCAGTTTGGCCGTTACATTGGCCGACAGAGAAAATACCGGCTTACTTTCCTTTCCCCGCTTGGTGGTGACCAGTATTACGCCGTTGCCGCCGCGCACACCGAAAACGGCCGTTGCAGAAGCATCTTTCAGCACCGATATGCTTTCTATTTCTGCAATATCAATCCCGTTCATGTCGCGTTCCACATTGTCCACCAGTATCAACGGCGATGATCCGTTCCATGTGGATTTGCTGCGAATAATGATTTCGGCGTTATCGCTACCGGGCTTGCCCGAATAATTCAGTGTTGTCAGCCCGGGGACAAGGCCGGTCAGTGCATTGGAAACACTTGTAACACCGCCCGTACGCATCAATTCATCCGATTTAACCTGAGAAATGGCGCCTACTACGCTTTGTTTGATTTGTACCCCATAGCCCACTACAACCACTTCTTCCATTTCTGTAGCGCTTTCGACCAGCGTTATCGAAATATCTGTCCGGTCGCCCACCGTGATTTCCTGCGTGGCGTAACCCACAAAGGAAAAGACCAGTACAGCCTCGCGACCGGGAACGGTAACGGCATACTTGCCATTACTATCTGTTACTACCCCTGTCGTCGTACCTTCCACCACCACGTTCACTCCCGGAAGGGGCGTTTCGCTTTCATCGGTAACAGTACCGGTAACAGGGATACCTTGCCGGGCTAAAACCGGCATACAGGGCAAAAGCAAAACCGTGATAAGAAAAAT
>JAISWE010000191.1 GCA_031271175.1 Bacteroidales bacterium
CAAGTTTATCGCGCCATGCGGACATTCCGAGTAGCGCGACGGCTTGCACGGGGGCAGACCGCTCCAGTTTGCACACCAAATCGTTGATGGCAGCCGTTTCGCCGCCGAGCGTTTTTGGGTGATGTTGCCCTAATGCGTGAAAAATATCGTCCATCAGTTGAGCCGCCTGACGGTGATTAGGGGCGAAATGGTGGGGCGTGCCCTTGACGGAATCGGCAAATCCGCGATAAATCCGGTCGCGAATGCGATCCTGTTCGGCGATCTTTTTTGCACACCGCTGGTTTTTTAATTATTTTTGAAAAATAAGGATTTGCAGGTTTTTTCCCATTTTACGACCATTTGAAAATTCTCCCCTGTGAATTTACGGGTTGCCGACAACAATTGTATCCATGGGGACATCATGCGATTCTACCGGAATTGCATCCAGCAGTTGAAAATCGAATCCTACGCCTATTCTGTAGGCTTGCAGGGAAGGCAGTAAACGGTCGTAAAAGCCTTTTCCGCGCCCCATGCGGTGCCGTTCCCTGTCGAAGGCAATGCCTGGTACAATGGCGAGACGGATGTGGCTCAACCGGGAATACACTTCACCTTGAGGCTCATAAAACTTGAGCGTTGCATGTTGCCGCAGCGTATCCGGATGGTAGGATTTGACGGTCGGGGTTCCGTTTTCAATAACGGGAAGCAGGACATGTTTCCGACAATACCAGCGCTGTATGAAATCATGGGTGAAGACTTCATCGGGCATTGACCAATACGCCAGAATGACGTCCGACTGTTGGAAAATCTCCATCTCTTCCACCTGCTGCCAGACCGATGCCGACTGCGAGCGCCGTAGCGCTTCCGGAAAGTTTTTTTTCTTTCCCAGAATGTGTTGCCGGATTTCTTCCTTGTTTAACATTCAAGCGTCGATAAATTTAATAATCACATTTGACTCTTTAACATTAAGGTTCAGCACTTCGGCAATATTTCCTTTGTTCATGGCTACTTCCAGATAGCCAGACATATTGAACAGCGCCAACTGTTCGCCCGAACTCGTTTCGTGAAAATATTTGTTGATACGTGTGATTTTACGGGACACTCGCTGTATCATCATTTCAAAAGGACGTCCTTTGCCTACTTTCTCGAAGTCATCGCGGGAAATATTGGTAATACCGTTGCCGAAAGTATTGATACAGATAACGGTACCCGTGATGGACGAGCCGCTTAGAATGGGCAGCAGGATGTGTTTGGGATTCAGTGCGAGGTAGGGACTACCCAATTCATCCATATCCCTGCCGCAGGCCAGGTGAATGGCCGCAGGTGCAAACACGGAAATAGCAGGATAATTGGGTGAAAGTTCGTCGGAATATTTCTCAATACGCACCATTTTCCGGGGCGAATCGGAAAAAATCAGACTGAAAATGCCATTGTCCGTACCGACAAAATACTGGTTGTCGTACCATGCTGCAATGAACGGCGTATTTTCCGTAAACTCGCTTTCTACTGAAATCAAATGCACGGTGCCTTTGGGGTAGTAAGCGTAACTATGCCTGAGCAAATAGGCGGCGCGGTCAATGCCCGATTGGAAAACAGGTGTGCGGTGTGACAAATCAATGACCTGAACAGCAGGCGCATACGACACAAGGATGCCTTTCAGCGCGGCAACGTAAAAATCATCCATCCAAGCGGTTGTTAAAGTAATTACAGGCATTTTAACATTGATTTACTGTTGCAAAAGTAAACATTTTTCCGCGATTGGAAATTGAATTTTCGGAATTTACCTCCGTTATTTGAATAATTCCTATATTTGCAATTCAAAATAGGATATCCTATGAAAAAAAGAAGCTTTTTACCCCTGGTGATATGCTGTATATCTTTATTTTCAGCATTTTCGCAGAAAAACAGCATGGTACTGGTCGAGGCCGAAAGTTTTTCCGACCGCGGCGGCTGGGCGCTCGACCAGCAGTTCATGGATCAGATGGGATCACCCTTCCTGCTGGCGCACGGTCTGGGGAAACCCGTCAGCGACGCATCCACGAAAGTGACAATACCCCGAAAAGGCGTCTGGAACGTATATGTACGTACCTGGAATTGGTGCGCACCCTGGAAAACCGCTGAAAAGCCGGGACGCTTCACGCTCTCCGTCAACGGCGCCCTCCTGCCCAACGAACTTGGATTGGGTGACCGGTGGGATTGGGAATATGCCGGCAGCATTGACCTCGGAGCGGGTGAAAACACCGTCACGCTGCACGACCTGACCGGTTTTGCCGGGCGTTGCGACGCTATCCTCTTCAGCCGGGACAAAGATGTCAACATCCCGAACGAAGGCGACGCGATGTACCGTTTCCGTAAAAAGTTGCTTGGCCTTCCCGAAAAACCGGCGGATGGAGGCGTTTACGACCTCGTGGTCGTTGGAGCAGGCACGGCCGGACTGGGCGCCGCCATTAAAGGCGCAAGGGAAGGACTGAAAGTGGCGCTGATTCACGACCGTCCCGTCCCCGGAGGCAACAATAGCGTCGAAGTGCGGGTCGTAGCCAGCGGAGGGCTTAACCTGGAGCCATACACACGGCTGGGCGACGTCGTCAGGGAAATAAAGAATGTTTACCGCCGCCCCGCGCACGTGGACAGCATCCTCGCGGCAACGGCAAACCTCTCCTTCTTCCCCAACATGCATGTCTTTACCATTGAAAAGGAAGGTGATAACATAAAATCGGTCACCGCGAAGCACATCGAAACCAGCCGCGAGACCGTGTTTCACGCCCCCCTGTTCGTTGACTGCACCGGCGACGGCAACGTCGGCTTCCTGGCAGGTGCGGAATACCGCATGGGACGCGAAATGCGCGGCGATACGCGCGAAACGCTCGCGCCCGACCGCCCCGACAACATCGTGCTCGGCACCTCGCTGACGTGGTGGAGCCGCGAGACTGCACAGCCGGCACCGTTTCCCGAATGTGAATGGGCAGTCGCTTTCAACGAAGAATCCTGCGAAAAGGTCGTTCGCGGCAGCAACTGGTGGGAGACAGGCTTCCGTTACGACCAGGTGAACGAAGCCGAATACATCCGTGACTATCTCTTCCGCGCCATCTACGGCAACTGGTCATTCCTGAAAAACAAAAGCAATGCCAAAGCCGACTACGCCAACCGCGAACTGTCCACCCTGTTCCACATCGCCGGCAAACGCGAATCGCGCCGTCTGATAGGCGACATCATGCTCAAACAGCAGGACACCGAAGGCGATTTCATCAAATACGACGATGCCTTCATCACCTGCACCTACAACCTCGACCAGCATTTCCCGACGCCGAAGAACACTTTCTTCTTCCCCGGCGCGGAATTTATCTCCACGATGAAGCACTACTTCAACGACCTGGGCACTCCCCGCCGCTATTTGCGCGACGACCAGGTGATCCCGCCCTACCGGATACCTTACCGCTGCCTGTACTCCCGCAACGTGGACAACCTGTTGATGGCAGGCCGGAACATCAGCGTTTCGCACATCGTGCTCTCCTCCTGCCGCGTACAGGAAACCACCGGCATGATGGGCGAGTTGGTCGCGTTGGCAGCGTCCCTGTGCAAAAAATACAACTGTTCGCCCCGTGATGTATATAAAAAATATCTGAAAGAGCTGGAAATCAAGATTAAATAAAGCTGTTTATGTCATTCGGGCAAGTTATTTTGCCTATAATGCCGGTTAAAATCCACATCATACTCAGGATACCCCAGATTCATAACGAACAACTACGGACTTAGGGATAAAGATTTCTTCCTCTTCCGTGTGGCCGGTTATTTTTCTTGATAGCACCTCAAAAAAAGATTTAGCCTCATTTTTACATCTTTCTCTTTTGTCCGATTTATTTTTACCTTTGCACGCAGTTTCAATGGAAGTGACGGATATATGAGCGAGGTGATACTTAAACACTTGTTGCAGTTATTTGCGTTAATTGTCAAGCGGGACAGCGGTGTATCGGCGGATGAAAGGCGATACGTGGAAGGTTTTTCGGCACAACAACGCCTCAGAGATGCGGCTACCGAATATCTCAGATTGTTTGACAAATATACCGGCAGATCGGTTATACGGGATGAAAATTCATTGGATTGCGGTTAGCGGGAAACGCTATTCCCGACAAAAAACAGATGTGGAATGAAAGTATCTTTTTATACATTGGGGTGTAAGCTTAATTTTGCCGAAACATCTGCCATCGGACGGCTGTTTACCGACAAAGGATATACTTGTGTGGAATTTGGCGAACCCGCCGACGTGGTAGTGATCAATTCGTGCACCGTTACCGCGCAAGCCGACAAAAAATGCAGGCAGGCCATTCATAAAGCAGGCAGGATTTCACCGGAAGCGCTGATAGTGGTGGTTGGCTGCTTTGCCGATCTGAAATACGGCGATGCGAACGGGATTCCGGGTGCAGGACTGGTATTGGGCAACAAAGATAAATTTGCCATTGTGGAAGCCGTACAGGAGACTGTTTTTCGGAAGCAGTCGCTTTGCCGCCCCCGGCAGGCTGCTTTCGATCCCGCATATTCGCTCTTCGATCGCACACGTTCGTTCCTGAAAGTACAGGATGGCTGCGACTATCATTGTAGCTACTGTACCATTCCGAAGGTGCGCGGACACAGCCGCAATCCCCTCATATCAGACATTGTTTCCCAGGCAAACATCATCGCCTCTCAGGGTATTCGCGAGATTGTTCTCACGGGAGTCAACGTGGGAGATTTCGGGCGCAGTACGGGCGAGAGCTTTTACCGGCTGTTGTGTGCGCTGGATAGCGTTGAAGGGCTGGAACGCATTCGCACAGGTTCTGTAGAACCCAACCTGCTCACCGACGACATCATCCGTCTGATAGCGCAATCGGCAAAATTAGCGCCTCATTTTCATCTTCCGTTGCAGTCCGGCTGCAACCGCATCCTTGCCCTCATGGCGCGCCGCTACCGGCGGGAATTGTTTGCCGAAAGAGTAGAGATGATCCGGCGGCATCTTCCGCTGGCAGGCATCGGCGCCGACGTTATCACCGGCTTTCCCGGCGAGACCGATGAGGATTTTGCCGATTCCCTTTCTTTTATTGAACATCTTCCCTTGTCCTATCTGCATGTTTTTACTTTTTCGGAACGTCCCGGTACCCAGGCTGCTTTGATGTCCGGCAAAGTACCGCGGCGCACCGCCGAAGAACGGAGCAAAGCCTTAATTGCGCTGTCCCTCCGGAAACGTCACGCATTTTACCACCGACACATCGGTCAAACCGTTAGTGTGCTGTTCGAGCAAAAAATAAAAAGCGGATTAATGACCGGCTTTACGGCGAGTTACGCGAAGGTGGAAGCGCCTTATGACGCTTCACTGACAGGGTGTTGTACCGAATGGAGGCTTACCGGAACAGGAGCGTCGGGAAATCTGACCGGCGAAAAAAAATAAAAAAAAAGCATATTTTTTTAAAAAAAAGTTTGCGGTATAAAAAAAAGCAGTATCTTTGCGCCCTCAAAACCGGTGAATGGTTTGAGGTAGTTCTTTCAGAATAATATTTCCTTTGCTGTCGGGAGAGAGTCCCCGGGACAGCGCAGCGGCGGCAGGAGGAGAAGATAATGACGGTTCATGTTCGGGCGAAGGCGGTCAGCCGTTCGTCAGACAGGCGGGTTCGACTCCCGGCATTATCGCGATGTTTCGGTTTATTGTTTGGTATTTTGCCGGCAGTTTCGGGACAGACGTTCTTTGACATGATGAAAACAATACGAGAATAGATAAATTCGAGGGTTATCCAGGTGTTTGATCTGACATCGCAATGCGATGCCGGTCAGGACAAGGGTAATCATCAGACCAAGAATCTTTTGATGTTTCTTTCATGGAAGGGTTAATCCTGAGATGAGGGGACATTGGAAGGAGTAAAAGGGTAAAAAAAGAAATCAAGAGTAACTGAAGAAAGTAAGCAAGGGCGTATGGAGGATGCCTTGGCTCTCGGAGGCGAAGAAGGACGCGACAAGCTGCGATAAGCTACGGGGAGGAGCAAATATCCTGTGATCCGTGGATTTCCGAATGGGGCAACCCGCATGGCTGAAGGTCATGCACCGATAAGGGGTAAACGCAGGGAACTGAAACATCTTAGTACCTGCAGGAAGAGAAAACAAAAGTGATTCCGCCGGTAGTGGCGAGCGAAAGCGGAAGAGCCCAAACCGTTCGTGTTTTGGCACGGACGGGGTTGTAGGACTGCATCGTATGCGTCAAAGCAGAAGTGGAAGCATCTGGAAAGTTGCATCACAGGGGGTGACAATCCCGTACACGTAGCGCTTTGTCGTGTTAGCAGTATCCTGAGTAGGACGGGACACGAGAAATCCTGTTTGAATCAGCGGGGACCATCCCGCAAGGCTAAATACTCCCGAGAGACCGATAGTGAACCAGTACCGTGAGGGAAAGGTGAAAAGAACTTCGAACAGAAGAGTGAAAAAGTACCTGAAACCATACGCTTACAAGCGGTCGGAGCCACGTTAAGTGGTGACGGCGTGCCTTTTGCATAATGAGCCTACGAGTTGCTCTTCTCCGGCAAGGTTAAGTATCCAGGATACGTAGCCGAAGCGAAAGCGAGTCTGAACAGGGCGCTTAGTCGGAGGAGGCAGACGCGAAACTTTGTGATCTACCCATGACCAGGTTGAAGTTACGATAACACGTAATGGAGGACCGCACCGATAAACGTTGAAAAGTTTCCGGATGAGTTGTGGGTAGGGGTGAAAGGCTAATCAAACTGAGAGATAGCTCGTACTCCCCGAAATGCATTTAGGTGCAGCCTGTGGAGAGGTATGTCAGAGGTAGAGCTACTGATTGGGCAAGAGGGCTTCACCGCCTATCGACCCCAGACAAACTCCGAATGCTGACATATCATACATGGAGTGAGCCGTCGGGTGCTAAGATCCGGCGACGAGAGGGAAAGAACCCGGACCATCAGCTAAGGTCCCCAAATACATGCTAAGTTGAATGAACGAGGTATGACTGCAGCGACAGCTAGGATGTTGGCTTGGAAGCAGCCATTCATTTAAAGAGTGCGTAACAGCTCACTAGTCGAGCGGTCGTGCATGGATAATAATCGGGCATCAAGCATGTTACCGAAGCTATGGAT
>JAISWE010000202.1 GCA_031271175.1 Bacteroidales bacterium
CAATATCCTGATGGCGCGCAGTTACATACCCAGCACCATGGGATTGAGTTACACCCTGCGGTCGAATGCGGGCGAAGCTTCGGGTTACGGTACCGACCTCAGCCTCGAATACCAGAAAATCTGGAACACAGACTTCTGGACCTCTGCGCGCGCCAATTTCACCTACGCCGTCGGGAAATACGACGTGTACGATGAACCGTATTACAGCGAAAAATGGCGGCTAAGCTCCGGCAAGCCCATCAGCCAGCAGTGGGGATACATCGCCGAACGGCTGTTCGTGGATGACGCCGAGGCTGCCAATGCACCGAGGCAGGAAATCACCTCTGCCGCGTATGGAGGCGGCGACATCAAGTATGCCGACGTCAACGGCGACGGCAGGATTACCGACGCCGACGCCGTACCCATCGGATTGCCCACTACGCCCGAAATCATTTACGGCTTTGGCTTTTCCACCGGATACAAAGGTTTCGACCTCTCCATGTTCTTTCAGGGACTGACCAATGAATCGTTCTGGATCGACGCCAACCATACTTCGCCTTTCGTGGACGAAACAGCGCTCTTGCAGGCTTATGCCGACAATTACTGGAGCGAAGCCAACGGCAACATATATGCCACCTGGCCCCGCCTGAGCCTTACCCGCAACGCCAATAATAATGTCCGCAACACCTGGTTCATGCGCGACGGCACTTTCCTCCGGCTTAAATCCGCCGAACTGGGATACACGCTTCCCGAACGCCTTACGCAAAAGATACGCATCAAAAACCTGCGTATTTACCTGAACGGCACCAACCTGTTCCTCTGGAGCAAATTCAAACTCTGGGATGTGGAAATGGGAGGCAACGGGCTGGGATACCCCATTCAGCGCGTATTGAACATAGGCCTTAACCTGACTTTGTAATTAAGAATTAAGAATTAAGAATTAAGAATTAAACGATATGAATAAGTTCATTAGAATCATATTAATCGCAATCATCACCGTTCAGACAGCTTGTTCCGACTACCTCGACGTGGTGCCGGAAGGAACAAGTTCAATAGAAAACGTTTATACCTCGCGCGAAACGGTACTAAAATTTCTTTATTCCTGTTACACCTTCATGGAGAGCGTCGATCCCATGAACGGGTTAGAAGTAACAGGCGTTGGTGAATTGTGGACATTCAGCGAACCCGGAGTCAAGGTCATCAATACGGATGGCATCAAAATCGCCGAAGGACGGCAAACGCCTTTTGTCAACCTGTATAACTGCTGGCACTACTATTTTTCCGGCATCAATAACTGCAATACGCTGATCAGCGGGTTGCAGACGCACAGAGTGCCCGACCTTCAGGTTTGGGAAAGAGATCAAATTGTTGCTGAGGTAAAAGTGTTGAAGGCATGGTATCATTTCAGCCTCCTGCGCATGTACGGCCCGATCCCTGTTATCAGGGAAAACCTGCCGGTATCCACGAGCGTGGAAGGCGTACAGGTGCCGCGCGAGCCGGTGGACGTAGCCTTCGACTATGTGGTGAAGCTCCTTGACGAGGCTACGCCGTATTTGCCGACCGTGATTTCAAACCCGCAGGATTACGGGCGTATCGATAAAAGCATTGCCCTGTCCATCAAGGCGCAGATATTAGTGACTGCCGCCAGCCCGCTGTTCAACTGCAATGACGAGATGGCGCCGCTGAAGAACAACGACGATACGCAACTGTTCCCGCAGGACGAATCACAGCGCATCAAAAAATGGCAACGCGCGGCGCAGGCCTGCGATTCGGCGCTCAATTTCTGCGTCAATACGGCGGGGATGAAACTGTACGAATATCCCGGGCATCCCAACTACAGCCTCAAGCCTGCCATCTTGCGGCAACTGACGCTCCGGCAGGCATTCTGCGAACGCTGGAGCAGCGAGGTCATCTGGGCTTATACAGGAGCATGGGTACATGAGCTGCAATACCGCACCGCCATGAGTATCGGTCAATTCGACTGGTCTCAGACTTACAATATATTCGGGGCGCCGCTGAGCATGGTGGAGCAGTTCTATTCCGCCAACGGCGTGCCGATCAAGGAAGACAAAAACTGGGAATACAATTCGCGCTTTGATTTGCGCACGGCTACCGCCGCCGAGAACCTCTACCTGCGGGAAAGGGAAATCAATGTAAGGATGAATTTCGACCGCGAGCCGCGTTTTTACGCATGGCTGGCCTTCGACCGCGGCGTGTATTACGGGTGGGGATATGAAAACGACGCCAACCCCAACCTGCTGCCCTATTACACGCACCGCCAAAATGGGCGCGCTTACAGTATTAACGGAACGAGGAATTCTCCAACCGGCTACACGCCCAAGAAATACATTCACTGGAAAAGTCAGGGCATTGCAGACCAGCAGATGGATGTAGAGGATTATATCTGGCCCCTGATGCGCTTGCCCGACCTGATGCTGCTCTATGCCGAAGCCGTGAACGAGGCCGAAAATTCGCCTGCGGCACGCGACAAGGCTATTGCACAGTTGGACATCATCCGCGACCGCGCCGGACTGCGTACCGTAAAATATGCGTGGGACAATTTTACCGAAAACGCGAAATACAACACACAGGCAGGGTTGCGCGACATCATCCGGCAGGAGCGTACCATAGAACTCATGTTTGAAGGCAAACGCTACTACGACCTGCGACGCTGGCAAACCGCGCCCGAAGTGCTTAACGGTCCCGTACAGGGATGGGCGCCACGGCTCGACCCCGAACTTTATTACCATCCCACGACCATCCACGAACAGACATTCGGGCTAAAAGATTATTTCTCGCCCATTCCCGACACTGAAATACAGCGCAACAAGAATTTGGTGCAAAACCTCGGATGGTAGAGAATAAGAATTGAAAATTGAAAGTTGAAAATTGAAAATTAAAAGTCATGAAAGATCAAATAATGAAATTCTTCCGTTGTTATGCAGCCATGGCAGTTGCAGGCTTGTTGTTTGCCGCCTGCGCGGAAGAAGAACGCATCACCTACTACGACCCCGACGCGCCGGCGCCTGTGGCGCTTGACCGTGACGCTGTTTCGGTCATAAACCTGCCGGGCAAAGCGAGAATCTCCTACAAGGTGCCCGACGACAAGAACCTGCTGTATGTGCAGGCTGAGTATGAAACGACGCCCGGAACGATACACACCACCAACGCGTCGTTCTACAGCGATACGCTGTTAGTGGAAGGGTTCGGCAAAGCCGGTAATTACCCCGTCAAACTCTTTAGCGTAGGCAAGAATGAAAAGCGGTCGGAACCCATCGAAATCAGCGTCGCGCCATTGACCCCGCCCGTGCTGGATGCCTTTCCCACCATCGAGTTGGGACCTGTTTTTGGTGGCGTCAAGGGGACTTTCGTCAACCTGCACGAGAGCGAACTGAAACTGAGCCTGCTGGCCGACACCGTCGGCGACGGCAGATATACCCTGCTGCGCTCGTTTGTAACCAACAGCTCCAACGCCAAGTTCTCCTACATGGGGTTGCCCTCCATACAGAGCGATTTTGCCTGCTATATACAGGACCGCTGGGGCAACCGCTCGGATACGGTTTTCTTTGACGATTTGACGCCGTTTTTCGAAGAACCCATCGACAACAAGGAAGACTGGACATGGTACAAGCTACTGCCCTCCGATAACTTTAACTGGACGGAGATGGCAGCTAATCCAAATAATTACAAACCGGAGAATCTGTGGGACAGGCAAAATCCTGCCGCATATACTGGAATCTATCACCACTATCCTGTACAACTGCCTTTCACGATAACGATATCCCTGGGCGAGAGACCGGTGGTTTTGAGTCGTTTTGTCTTTTATCAATGGAGATTGACACCCGCTTACGGTAGCGGGTTACCGAAGCGGTTCCAAATCTACGGTTCGAACCTTGACAACCCGGGCGACGACTATCGCGGCGACGACTGGACGCTGCTCGGCGATTTTGAATCGGTACTGCCCTCGGGACGCTCAGAGCCTACGCCGGCGGACAACGAAACCATCGTCAATGAAGGCGAATCGTTCTTCTTCGAGGTTACTGAAAACATCCCCGATCCCTACGTGCCGACCAAGTTTATACGTATCCTTTTTCTTGAAAACTGGGCAGGAGCAAAGATTGGCGAAACGGCTCTCATTATGTTCGCCGAAATTGACCTTTATGGACGGTTTCAATAATGATTAATAATTTATTTAAAATCAAATAAAATGAAAGATATAGTAAGAAACATCGTGAATCTGTTGATCATGCTTGTCATGGTGCAGATGTTCTTCTCCTGCCGCGGGCAGGACGAAATATACCGGGAATATGTTACGGAAGGCGGCATCGTCTATCCGGGCAAACCCGTCGCCGTAGCCAAAAACCGTATCGGGGCGGTGGAAATTGTGTGGCCGAACAACGATGTTACGATTACGGAAGCCCGTATCTGGTGGAACAATTACGCCGATTCGGTGGTGGTGCCTGTTACTGCGGATATGGATACCGTCCGTAAGCGTATCGAAATGCCGGTGGAAGGCGTTTATTCGTTCTTTATCCGCACGTACGACCGCTACGGGAACGTCTCCATTGTAGTGGAAGTGATCGGGCGTTCGATAGGCGACAAATATATGGAGAACTTCTTCAACCGGATGACCACCGGCTATAAAACCTCCGGCGGCAACAACCTGCAAATTGAATGGGACGTAGCCGATACGGAAGCAGGCGCCGTCTATTGCAACCTGTTCTATACCGCGGCGAATGGAACCGAAAAGACGATTCGCGTTCCGGCGGCGGAAACAGCAACAGTGCTCGACGATTGGAAACCCGGAACGTCGCTGAGGTACAACACCGTTTACAAACCCGACCCGGAAAACCCGATAGAGATCGCGACTTCTTTCCGCGAACAGAAAGGCGTGTACGTGTTGGTGGACAACAAGTCGCCATCCCGTGTGATATCATTTTCCTCGCAATCGGGGGGACCGACTGCCGGTAACGCCTACGACGGAGTCATTGACCACAACCGCTGGCTGAGCGACAACACGGGTTACCCGCACTACATCGTGATAGACCTCGGCGAGGAATTTAACATCGCGCGGTTCGACATCTGGTCGTCGAACTACGACGGCGGATTGGATAACCGCATGCCTACCCGCGTCAAGTGGGAAGTCAGCAACGCTAACCCGCCGGGAGGCGGGGGAAATGAATATCTGGGAGGCAACAACAGCGGCCAACGTCAGTTGGGCACCAGTTGTGGTATGAAGTTTACCGCCGCGCAGGATTTTGTTTCGTTTACCGTGCGATTTGTCACTTGGACTACCACTACCAGCGGTCTCACGCTTTCGCTGTATGAATGGAAAGGGTCGTGGGCATCGTCCGTAGCCGAACAGCCTGTTGTATCCAAAGTGTTTACGAATGTTGGGGATTATGCCTACCTGACCGTGAGCGGCGACGCTAACTTCCCGGCAGGCGACTACCTTTGGGTTGCCGACACCCACGTAGGCACTATCGGCCCTCAAACAGGCAGTGCAGTTGCAGGGAACCTAGCGTTCTGGAACGGCGTATCCCAGGACGAATCGTACTACTCGTACGTGTCGTATGCATCCGTGGACAACATCCCCTGGACCAGCCTCGGCGAATACGATTACGATTATACACTGTACCCTTACCGGTATAGCGACATCCTGCCGACAGCAGGACGGCTTTTTAAACTGACAAGTTTGAACAGCGACCCAATCGGTAGCGGCGTCATGTGTCTCGCCGAAATTGATGTTTATATTAAACTCGCCGATTGATGAGATCATTCTCATTTAATATGAAAACAGTTTTTGTCACCAAATCGATTTGTTATTTTTTAATTTTTATTTTATTTTAATTTTTATTTATTATGTTTAAGCACAATTTATTTAGTATTGCAATGGCAGCCCTCTTCATGTTGAGTGGCTGCAAGGACGACAAGGAAGCGATAGCCGTCACGGCTGTATCGCTCGATCGTACGACGCTCCCGCTCGCTGTGGGCGAAAGCGTCACCCTGAAGGCCACCGTAGCGCCCGAAAACGCCACCGACCCAACCGTCGCGTGGAGCATCAGCCCCACGGGGGTAGCAACAGTAGTCGATGGCCTGGTAACGGCAAAAGCGGAAGGCTCCGCCACCATTACCGCTGCCACCGCCAACGGCAAGAAAGCGACCTGCGCGGTAACGGTATCGCCTGTCGTAGTAGCGGTTACCGGCATTACCCTTTTGCCGGCGACGCTCACCCTCTCGGTGGGCGAAGACAGTACCCTGACGGTCACCGTAGCGCCCGACAACGCCACCGACCCAACCGTCACATGGCGCAGTAGCAACGCGGCAGCGGCGACAGTGGACAATGGCGTGGTAAGGGCAGTAGGGGCAGGTTCGACCACCATTACCGCCACCTCCTCCAACGGCTTGACGGACGAGTGCGAAGTAACGGTTGTGGTAGCGGCTACCGCTATTACCCTTAATAAGCCGACGCTTAGTCTTGCTGTGGGCGAGAGCGAAACCCTGACGGCCACCATAGCGCCCAGCAACGCCACCGACAAAACCGTCACATGGAGCATCGACCCCACGGGGGTAGCAACAGTAGAAAATGGCCTGGTAAGGGCAGTAGCGGAAGGTACGGCCACCATTACCGCCACCTCCTCTAACGGCTTGACGGACGAGTGCGTAGTAACGGTAACGGCGGCTGGGGTAGCGGCTACCGGCATTACCCTTAATAAGGCGACGCTCAGACTCACACTGGGTGTGAAGGATAGCGAAACCCTGACGGCCACCGTAGCGCCCGAAAACGCCACCGACCCAACCGTCATCTGGAGCAGCAACCCCACGGGGGTAGTGACAGTGGTCGATGGCCTGGTAACGGCAGTAGCGGAAGGCTCCGCCACCATTACCGCTACCACCGTCAATGGCTTGACGGACGAGTGCGAAGTAACGGTTGGCGTGTCGGGAGGCAGGGATATAGAAATGATGGGCGACCCCCATATCGAGGAACGCCAACACATCGACAACACCGTCACTTGCGGTATGAAGTTTACCGCTACTCACAGTTTTATTTCGTTTTCCGTGCGATTTGTCACTTACGGCAACTCCACCAGCGGTATCACGCTTTCGCTGTACGAATGGAAAGGCTCGTGGAGCGATTCTTACGATGGACAGACTCCGCTCTTATCCCAACCGTTTAGTAATGTTGCCGACTACGGCTGGCAGACCGCGGTCGGCAGCAGCAGATTTCCGGAAGGCGACTACCTTTGGGTTGCCCACGACGCCGTAACACCTGTCGGCGTGCGGGTATATTCGCCGGTTGAAGGAACGCAAGCGTTTTGGAATGGCGCTCCCGCCAGCGAATCCTACGCTGCGTATGCATCGTACTATTGACGCCGGCCAGCGTCATGCCGTCCTGAAAAGGACGTGACTTTCATAACCGCAGGTCGTTGACCTGCGGCATGAAGGTCGCATGGTCATACTGTCTGAAAGGCAGGACAAATGGGACGCACGGAAGTTATTCCTTTC
Source organism: Bacteroidales bacterium (assembly GCA_031271175.1). Classification (GTDB taxonomy): domain Bacteria; phylum Bacteroidota; class Bacteroidia; order Bacteroidales; family UBA4181; genus JAIRLS01. The sequence goes on from JAISWE010000202.1 coordinate 7,486, forward strand.
GCAGGGACTTGCCCTGCGCTGACGGTTTACGGGCTTTCAGCCCTAAATCAATAAAGGAAATAGGATAATCATAAATAGTCGCTCCTTAATATTGATATAAACATCTATATGTTAATAAATCATTATCAAAAGAAGTTGGAAATACGAACCGGTTTTTGTAATTTTGTGTCATAAAACCGGTAAATAAAAATAAACCCCATGTTAGGCAAATTACCCGATAAAAATCAGCGGGAATTATTCCGCCCGATGCTGACGGACATGATAGACAAGGGCCATGCGTTGGCTCTTTTAGCCGATAGGATCGATGGGCAATATTTTGAAGATGAGTTTTCCCCGCTTTATTTTTCTGTTGGTCAGTCAAGCGTACCCATCCGCCTGATGGTTGGATGTTTGCTTTTAAAGCAGCTGAAAAATTTGGGAGACGAAACGCTACCCAAGTTGTGGATAGAAAATCCGTACATGCAGTATTTTTGCGGTTTTCGTTGCTTGAGCACAAGTTTCCCTTTGATCCGAGCGACTTTGTCCATTTTCGCAAACGGATAGGCGAGGAAGGGATTGCGAAGATTTTCGCATACAGCATTCGGCTTCACCAGTCCGGTTCCGAGATGAAACATTCGCGATGGCATCTCTGGGACACGACGGTTCAGGAGAACAACACGACCTTTCCCACGGATGCAAAATTAAATGAAAAACACGGGTTTTCCAAGCGCGTGCGAATGAAAAAAAGTTTTTTAAAGAGGAAAGATACTGTTTATTTCTCAATCGTCCAAATCGCGTGATATCATTAACTTTTCACCCTTTGCCGTTCAATCATCCCCGCGAAAATTCCTTTTGCGGCGAGAAGCGTTTCAGGTGCGCCGCTTTCGGCAACTGTGCCGTTATCGAGGACTACGATTTTGTCGGCATTGGCTACCGTACGCATCCGGTGGGCAATGACCAACACGGTTTTATGACGTATCAGCTCCGAGATGCCTGACTGTATCCGGGTTTCGTTTTCGACGTCGAGCGAGGCGGTGGCTTCATCAAGCAGGACGACAGGCGCGTCTTTGAGCAGGGC
>JAISWE010000216.1 GCA_031271175.1 Bacteroidales bacterium
CTAAGAATAACCAGAAAAACCGGTGTCTTTTTGCCACCGTACCTTTCAGGGTAAAGTGCCAACCGACCCCGTTTGAAGGTTTTCCCCGACGGGGTAAAGTTCCTATTGATAGAAATACCTAACGAACAATGGCGCATTATTCATTATTCATTATTAATTGTTAATTGTATTTTTCATATTTTGCATGTACCTTTGGAGTTTATTTTAAAATTGAAAATACATGAGAAAGTATATAGTAGCAGGCAATTGGAAGATGAACAAGCGTCTTTCGGAAGGGGTTCGGCTGGCGGAAGAGATCAACGTGGCCGTGGAAAAAGCCGGTGCATTGAAGTGCGATGTGGTCATAGCGCCGCCTTTTTTGCATCTTACGGAAGTGAGCAAGGCAGTGGGCAACAAAGTGAGCGTTGCCGCCCAGAATTGTGCGGCGGAGGCCTCTGGCGCCTACACCGGTGAAGTGTCCGCAAGCATGTTGCAGAGTGCGGGCATTGCCAGCGTCATCATCGGCCATTCCGAGCGTCGTACTTTTTATGGCGAAACCGACGCCGTGCTGGCCAAAAAAACGGGGCAAGCGCTGTCCTGCGGGCTGAAAGTCATTTTCTGCATCGGCGAAGAACTATCGCAACGCGACAACGGCCGATATTTCGACATCGTGAAAAGCCAGATCGAAAACGGGTTGTTTCACCTGTCTGCCGACGAATGGAAAAACATCGTCATTGCCTATGAACCGGTATGGGCTATCGGCACCGGTCGTACCGCCACATCCGCTCAAGCGCAGGAAGTCCATGCCTTCATCCGGCAGACGATTGCGGGCAAATACGGGCAACCGTCTGCCGACGATACCACCATTTTGTACGGCGGGAGTTGCAACGAGAACAACGCCAAAGAGCTTTTTGCACAACCCGACATTGACGGCGGCCTGATCGGTGGCGCCTCGCTGACCGCCGAAAAATTCATCGGCATCGTCACTGCTTTTTGAGGAAGCCTGACGGCATGAAGGCAGAAGTTGATTTTCTGGTCATCGGTTCGGGGCTGGCAGGTTTGAGTTTTGCACTGAAAGTAGCCCCTTTCGGCAAAGTGTGCATAGCGACCAAGACCACGCTGGACGATACCAACACCCGCTACGCGCAAGGCGGCATTGCTGCCGTTACCGCCTCCGGCGACTCCTACGAAAAACACGTCGCCGATACGCTCATTGCCGGCGACGGGCTGTGCGACGAAGAGGTGGTGCGCATGGTAGTGCGCGAGGCGCCCGAACAAATCAGGCAACTGATCGCATGGGGCACGCAATTTGACCGCACCGGCGCCGGTACTTTCGACCTGCACAAAGAAGGCGGACACAGCGAATACAGGATTCTTCACCACAAAGACAATACCGGCGCCGAAATACAGCGTGCCTTGTCGGAAGCGGCACGCCGGCACCCCAACATCACCATCCTCGAAAATCATTTTGCGGTGGATGTCATCACGCAGCACCATCTGGGAAAATTAGTCAAACGCTATCATCCGGATACCGAATGTTACGGCGCCTACCTGCTGGACATCGCCAACAACCGCACCATCGCCATGACGGCGCGTATTACGATGATGGCTACCGGCGGCACCGGCAATCTCTACTCCACCACCACCAATCCGCTCATCGCCACCGGCGACGGAATAGCGATGGTATATCGCGCCAAAGGCATCATCGACAATATGGAATTTATTCAGTTCCACCCTACTTCGCTCTATTGCCCGGACGAAAAGCCATCCTTCCTGATCACGGAAGCCATGCGCGGTTTCGGCGCCGTACTGCGAACACTCGACGGCCATGAGTTCATGCACAAGTACGATCCGCGCGGTTCCCTTGCGCCGCGCGACATCGTAGCGCGCGCCATCGACCACGAAATGAAAGTCAGAGGCGATGAACACGTGTTCCTCGATACCACAGACACGCTGCACGAAAAGCTTAAAACGCATTTCCCCAATATCTATGAGAAATGCCTGAACATCGGCATCGACATGACCAAGGATTACATCCCTGTGATTCCTGCGGCGCATTACCAGTGCGGCGGCATTAAAGTAAACATGAAGGGACGCAGCAGTATCAACCGGTTGTATGCCTCCGGCGAAACGGCATGTACCGGCTTGCACGGCGCCAACCGTTTAGCGTCCAACTCGCTGCTTGAAGCACTGGTATATGCCAACAATGCGGCTCAAGATGCCCTGTCGTATTTCAGCGGCTGCCGTATCCCGAGAAACATTCCCGAATGGAACACCGAAGGTACGGCACATCCGGAAGAAATGGTGCTTATTACGCAGAATTATAAAGAGATGCAACAAATCATGAGTAACTATGTCGGTATTGTCCGCTCGAACCTTCGTTTGAAAAGAGCCGCCGACCGGCTACAAATCATCTACGACGAGACGGAAGCGCTGTATGTCAAAACAACGCTGTCCGTTCAACTGTGCGAATTGCGCAACATGATCAACGCCGGATATTTGGTCATCAAAAGCGCACAGGCGCGGCACGAAAGCATCGGACTGCACTATACGATTGATTATCCTCACAGAAAGCCCCACCCGAAAAGTGAAAGAACAGGATGACATATTAAAGGAAGCGACACAGCGCGAATACGAACACGGCTTTGTTTCCCCCGTTGAAACGGAAATGCTGCCCAAAGGATTGAACGAAGATACGGTACGGCTGATTTCAAAGAAAAAGGAAGAGCCTGCCTTTTTGCTGGATTTCCGGTTGCATGCGTTCCGGCAGTGGCAAAAAATGGAAATGCCGCGGTGGGCGCATCTCGACATACCGCCCATCGATTATCAGGATATCATTTACTATGCTGCGCCCAAACAGCGTCCGGCGCTTACAAGCATGGATGAGATAGATCCCGAACTCCGCAGGACATTTGAAAAACTCGGCATTCCGCTGGAAGAACAAAAAATGCTGGCAGGAGTGGCCGTCGATGCCGTGATGGACAGCGTATCGGTAAAAACCACTTTTCGCGAAGAACTGGCCAAACACGGCATCATCTTCTGTTCGTTCAGCGAAGCGGCTCGCGAACATCCCGACCTGGTGAAGCAATACATGGGAACGGTAGTGCCTCCGGGCGACAACTTTTTCGCAGCCCTCAATTCCGCCGTATTCAGCGACGGTTCGTTTTGCTATATCCCCAAGGGCGTACGTTCGCCGATGGAGTTGTCCACTTACTTCCGCATCAATGCAGCCCGAACGGGACAGTTCGAACGTACCCTCCTGATTGCCGACGAAGGCGCTTACGTGTCGTACCTTGAAGGCTGTACCGCCCCACAACGCGACGAAAACCAACTTCATGCGGCCATCGTAGAAATTGTGGTAATGAAGAACGCCGAAGTCAAATACTCCACCGTACAAAACTGGTATCCGGGCGACAAAAACGGCAAAGGCGGCATCTTTAATTTCGTCACCAAACGCGGCGTATGTCGGGGCAACCACGCAAAACTCTCGTGGACGCAGGTAGAAACCGGCTCTTCCATCACCTGGAAATATCCGAGCTGCATCCTGCAAGGCGACCATTCTACAGGCGAATTTTTCTCGGTAGCGCTGACCAACAACCGGCAACAGGCGGATACCGGCACCAAAATGATTCATATCGGCAAAAATACGCGCAGCAGGATCGTCTCCAAAGGCATCTCGGCAGGACACAGCCAAAATAGCTATCGGGGGCTGGTAAAAATCACGGAAGGCGCGGAAAATGCACGTAACTTTTCACAATGCGACTCTCTCCTGCTGGGTAACCGGTGCGGAGCGCACACCTTTCCCCACGTGGAAGCAGGCAACACTTCCTCGCTCGTGGAACACGAAGCCACCACCTCAAAAATCAGCGACGACCAACTGTTCTATTGCCGGCAACGAGGCATTTCGTCCGAAGATGCTATCGGGCTGATTGTAAACGGCTATGCCCGCGAAGTGATCAACAAGCTGCCGATGGAATTTGCCGTGGAAGCCCAGAAATTATTGTCTATCTGTTTGGAAGGCAGTGTAGGATGAACGACCTTTGACGGAACAATGGACAATTCCTACAGTTTAACTATTACCTGCGCTTTTATTTCGGAAACCCTGTCTCCCTGTATCTCGGTCAGTCCGCTGCCGATCGTGTTCCTGTCGGTGTAACGGGTAGAGGCATAGCGAAGGCAGACGTCAAGATGTTTACCGATGCCATATTTGAGCATCAGGTAAAGACGCGCGCCTCTGTCAAAGAAAGCGGGAATGCTGAATCCGTACAATATATCGTTTTCGTAGGCATAGATGCGCGAATCGTAATTGCCTGTGTCGAACAGGGCAAAGCGGAATGTGATTTGCAAAGGATGCTCGGTGAATATTCCGGCGCGAACGTCCTGCGAAAGGAAATAACCGGCGCTTGCGGCATTTTCTTTCCGGTAGTTCTTTATTTCCAAATGATTGCCGATGCCGATGGTTTCCGTGATTTGATGGGAAAACACCAGCTTTGCCGTCTGCGTTTTTACGGGAACAGTTGTACTGACTTGTACCTGTGCGGCATTTTCTTCTTTTTCCTTGTGTCGGAGTTGCAGATAGAGTTTGGTGTTGCGTGAAGGAATATAGTCGGCCTGTAAAAAGACCTCCTGTCCGAATGACGGTGCATAGGTGCGGTAGCGCATCCAGGGGAAACGAAAGATGTCCCAGTAGGATGCCAGTCTCCATTTGCCTTTCAAGTCCAGATTCCATCCGAGAAAAAATCCTTCTTCGTTGTTGTTGCGCGTATTTTCGCCAAATGCGCCGCCATAACGGGTATGGAAGTTTTTAGCATAACGGCGGTAGTGGAGATGGGCTGTCAGATATTCGCCGATGAGCGTTTGTATGCCGTAAAAGCCCCCCGTAGCGCCTTTTTCGGACAAAGCCTGTTCACCGTAAAAGAGGGTATTCTCCAGTCGAAACCGGAAATCGACGCTGTAATTGCCGCCCGATTTTCCGGAAAAGTCGAAATGATTGTAGCTGTTAGGCTGAGGCATGAGCGCAACGCCGTAAGCGTAGTAATCCGCCGTTATTCCGATGTGCCAGTTGCTGCGCGTGACAGACAGATTCGTTCCCGCCACTTTTTCCTTTGCCGCATCTTTTTGCGCTATTTCGGTGGGCGTACGATGATAGCCGGTGTAGGGAAACGTGGTAGCTGCAAGGGCTTTTCCGTTTTCGTCCCTTTCGGAAACGGAAGCGTCAATGTCCTTGTACGAATAAAAAACGGAAAGCTCAAGGAGTTTCAAGTCGAAAGTAGCGCCGGCTCCGCGGAAGAACCGGTTTTCTTCGGTAGAAGCATAATATCTCAAACTTTCGGCGTAACGAACGGAATTCATCAACATGGCTATTTTTCCGAATCTCATCCCCGACCAAAGCGTCAGGCCTTGCCCAAAATTGGCGCGATAGTCGCCCAACACCAACGTTTTCAGGAAACTACGGGTTTTGATTTGGAAATGGAAGGAATAGAAATCGTATCCGTAGGGATTGTTACCTCGGAAAAAACTTTCTCCGGCATCCTTCTCGGCAGTGACGCCGAAACGCACCCTGTCGGAATAGCTGAACGAATAGCGCAGGCTGGTTTTCACCGGGCTGCCCATGTAATGGCTCATGCTGTCGGGACGGGAGTAGCCTTCCTGCCGCTGAAGTAAACCCTGTCCTACGGCTACTATTTTGTGTTTTCCGTAACGCAATACCCTGGATGGCTTCAAGTTTTCCTTTTCGGGTTTGGTCTCCAAGGAAACGAAAGGAGCCATGTTTTGTACCGTTTCAGGCGTAAAACCATACAGATAAGCCACCTCGAAAAGCGACAGAACAGGGCCTTTGCTTTTTATGTAATGCAGTAAACTCTTGATCTGAAATTCGGTGAGCCAGAACAGGCGGGTCAATTCTTCATGGTCGGCGAAATTGATGCGGACGGGATTTTCCGATAACGTTTCAAGCATCTCAAACAGTTGTTCGGCATCCTGCTCCTCATCACTTTGCGCGGCATACTCCGTGAGGATGGATTGCATCAGTTCATTGTCCGCTTGTGCCGCCAGCTCCAACGCAGTCAACGACAAAACAAAAACAAGGCTGTGCCGAAGGAGAAGATGGAAAACCATCCGGCCTCGTGGTTCTCTACAGGAGTTTTTCATGACACTATCTTCCGATGATTTGTTACCATCGACAAAATTAGGATATTCTTTTGAAAAAATGAAAAAAAGAGGATAAGCTGTTTAAATTTTATTGCATGCCACTGTAGGAAATGATGACGTGATGCCTGTTTTTGGCTACTTTTTCCCTTCTATGGTAAAAAAACCGGTTATTTTATTTCCCTTGTCGTCCACCAGGATTAGCGTATGTTCGCCGGGTGCGGGTGAAACGGCCAACTGATGGGGTGTTTGGGTGCTTCCCTCGTAATGATGGTCGATATGCCAGAAGACAGTAGCCCCCGTGCGGCGGTGAGCCGCTTTGAATACGACCTTCCCTTCCGAACCGTCCAGTTGGCGGGGTAAAACTATCGTAAGACCTAACGGCGGGTAAATCAATTCCATTTGCTGTTGTCTTTCCGTGTTCAGGCAATCCGGATGAATGGGGGGTAACGACTTGTAATCTGCATTTTTACTCTTGTAAAACCATTCCTGCACAGGAGGCAACACAAACCAGGGGACATGAACCATTTCGGCAACGTTGTAACATTCGCTGGTTACGCGATACTTGCGTTGCCTGTCCAAATGAATAACCGCGTGAAAAGGACATTCCTCCGATTCCGCATTGATTCTTGCTGCCGGTATCGTATCTGTTGCTGTGCAAAGAGGTGATGCACGGTACCCGCTTTTGCGGCATACCACCATCGGCGTCAGATCATCATGGGGTATATCAAACCATTTGCTGTGGGGAAGTCCGGCAAACACGTCAAACAGTACCGGAGCCGCATAGTTCACCCCTGTAAGTGCGGGGCGTCCTTCTCCGGAGGCATTGCCCACCCACACGCCGACGACATGCTGAGGAGTAACACCGATAGCCCATGCGTCGCGGAATCCGTAACTTGTACCGGTCTTCCACGCAATTTTTTGCGATGAAGAAAAAACTTTCCATGTGGCTTCTTCTTCGGGACGGTTGAGTTCGGAAAGCGCCTCAAAGGTCTGCCAGATAGCGGCTGCCTCAATAGGTGCGGTGTGGTCTAACGGTCGGTTGGCAACAGGTTGACGGTGACGATACGATTGCTGTTGCAGGAAATTCAGTTCATGGCAGTCGGCAGGATCATACCTGCTCATGTATTTCGAAAAATGATTGAGCGTGCGTGCAAGTTCGGCATACATGCCGGTAATGTCCCACAGCGTACCTTCCGCTCCTCCCAGTATCATTGTCAATCCGTAATGCTCCGCAGGGAAGGAAAGCGTTTTCATGCCCAGCGTTTGCAGCAGTTTGTAGAATTTTTCGATACCGTGTTGTTGCAACAGTTTGACCGCCGGTACATTGAGAGAACGTTGCAAAGCTCGTTGGGCAGGTACGGCGCCGGAATAGCTGCGGTCGAAATTTTTGGGTGAGAAATTTCCGATTTGTATCGGAATGTCCGGTACCAGCATGTTAGGCAACAGTTCTCCGTAATCAATCATAGCGGCATATAGAAAAGGTTTCAGGATACTGCCCGTGCTGCGTGGCGCCCGAATCACATCCACCCGGTTGCCGGAGGTTTGCTCGGATTGATACACATTTCCGACATAAGCCAGCACATCTCCGGTTTCAATTTCAGCCACCAGAACGGCCATGTTATTGACGAAATTTCCCCTGTATGAAAGGGCATATCGGCCTACGATCCCATTGACCCGTTGCTGAAGCGTTTGTTGAAGTGTTGTTCGAATCCTTTTCCCTTTGCTTGTCTCTACTATTCTGTCCAGCAGGTGCGGAGCGTCGGAAGGCAGGGAATGAGGCTGGTCGGGCAACGATTCCGCTTTGGCCAGCCGGCAGTTTTCTTCCGAAATGACGTCTTCCTCAAAAAGCCTGTCTAATAGCCGGTTGCGTTTTTCCAACAGCAGATTGCGATTGCGTCCGGGGTGGATGAGCGACGGCGCATTGGGCAATACGGCCAGTGTAGCGGTTTCCGCCCAGCTAAGATCATCGGGGTCACGACCGAAATAACGCCACGAGGCGGCGTTCAATCCTACTACGTTTCCACCGAAAGGCGCGTGTGAGGCATAAAGGTTCAGGATTTCCTGTTTCGAGCAGCGGATTTCCAGTCTTGTCGCTAATAGGGTTTCCTTCAGTTTTTGCAGGAGCGTGCGGGAGGGATGATCCTGCATCAAGCGGATCACCTGCATGGAGATGGTGCTTCCTCCGCTTGTTACCCGCCGGTGGCGGATATTTTGTATCAGCGCCCGTACAATAGCCCGTCCGTCCACGCCGTGATGACGGTAGAAACGTTTGTCTTCGAACCATACTACTGCCTGTGCATATTTTTCGGGTATGGCGGCGGAAGCAGGAAAGCGCCACTGTCCGTCTTCGGCGATTCTTGCCCCTATCATCCTTCCTTCGCTGTCCTCAATGATGGTGGATGTAGGCTTGTCAAACAGCGTTGCAGGAAGGGAAAACCAGTAGAGGAAAAAGAACACCGCCAATATTCCTGCACAGGCGCAGGACAACATGTGGCGGACAATATAACGCAGAACAGCAGCTAACGGCGGATGAAGGAACAGTTCAGCGATGGTTTTCAATGCATCAACTGAATGATTTTTTCTCCGAACTGCACAGTACCCAGGGGTTTTCCGTTAGGCATGAAGCGTGCCAAGTCGCTGGTGGCTTCCCTGTTAACAAATGACGTTTCCATTGCCTTGGTAATCAGCGTGGCTGCCTCGTTCCACCCCATGTATTCCAGCATCATCACCGACGACAGCAGCAACGACGACGGATTGACCGTATTTTTCCCGGCAAGGTCGGGCGCTGTTCCATGCGTAGCTTCAAACACGGCATGTCCGCTTTCGTAATTGATGTTGGCGCCCGGTGCAATGCCGATGCCTCCCACCATGGCCGCCAACTGATCGGAAATATAGTCGCCGTTAAGATTCAAAGTAGCAATCACCGAATATTTCTCCGGAGTTAACAGCGTGTTTTGCAGGAAAGCATCGGCAATCACGTCTTTGATTGTAATTTTTCCCGCCGCTATTTCCTCCGAAAATTCACGTTCCGCCAAAGCGTATCCCCAGTTTTTAAATCCGCCTTCGGTGTATTTCATGATGTTCCCTTTGTGAACCAGCGTAACGCTGTCCAGTTGGTTTTTCAGAGCATATCTTATGGCGGCACGTACAAGTCGTTCCGTACCTTCCACCGATACCGGTTTTACGCCGAATGACGAGGTTTCGGGGAAGCGGATTTTTTTTATCCCCATCTCTCCGGTCAGGAATTGCAAAAATTTCCGGGCTTCGGGTGTTCCTTGTTGCCACTCGATTCCGGTATAGATGTCCTCCGTATTTTCGCGAAAAATCACCATGTTTACTTTTTGCGGCGCTTTTACCGGCGATTCCACGCCGCGGAACCAGCGTACAGGCCGCAGGCATACATACAAGTCCAGTGTTTGCCGCAGCGCAACGTTCAGCGAACGGATACCTTCGCCCACAGGCGTGGTGAGAGGGCCTTTAATGCCTACCAGATATTCTCGAAACGTCTCCAGCGTTTCTTCTGGCAACCAGCGGCCTGTGGCATTGAAGGCCTTTTCGCCGGCAAGGACTTCTTTCCATTCGATGGCTCTTCTCCCGCTATATGCCTTAGCAACGGCATAATCCACAATTTCCCGACATATTGGCGTGATCTCCCGTCCCACGCCATCGCCTTCAATAAAGGGAACAGTTACTTTTGCCGGAACTGCTAACCGGTCGTTTTCTTTGGTTATCTTCATGAGATGATGAATAAGAAGAACAAAAATAATGAAAAAGCATGACTTATCAAAAATACATCCCAAAAGTGGAAAAAAATGAGGTGCGATGTAAAAAGGATGCTGCGATAAAAATTGGGTAATCAGAAGAAAAAGACGTATTTTTCTACTGTAAAAAACTTTTTTCATTGCTCGCGCTTGGAAAATCCGTATTTTTCATGTAATTTTGTCCATCGTTGTTTTTTTGTTTGTCCAAGTGCAAAATGACAACTTTAGGGCGAAACCGAAGGGCGGTAGCCCTTTTTATTTTTTTGTCGCTCAGTAGTGTAAAAGTTTATGTATATTTGCCGAATAATTTAATCGTTGAAAGCGATGAAATACTTTAATATAGCAGGTCCATGTAACAGCACGGCTCATTACATGATCAATGCTTCCACCCGCTTACAGGGTGTGGAAGCGTTGATAGACAGCGAACAGTATTTTGTGATTCATGCAGCGCGTCAGAGCGGGAAAACAACCTATCTGCAGGATTTGTCCAAACGGCTTAATGCCGGAGGAAAATATTACGCGCTGTACTGTTCGCTGGAAAGCGTACAAAATGTTGTTGAGCCGGAACGTGGTATACCGGCAATCGTACGAATTATTAAAAACACACTTGAGTTTACGAACATTCCACATCGCCCGGATTTTGCCAAAGATGCGGATTATGAAGATTTCACCAGTGTCCTGGAAACATCGCTCAC
>JAISWE010000071.1 GCA_031271175.1 Bacteroidales bacterium
GATGGCCGCCGACAACACGCACAGCTTTACCGTCCCCGTCCCCATCACCGTCGACAACACCAACGACGACGGCGCAGGCAGTCTCCGGCAGGCGATTAACGACGTGGCCGACGGCGGTACGATCACTTTCAGCGCTTTGCTGGCGGGAGAAACCATCACGCTGGCTTCCACCCTGCCCATCACCAAAAGCCTCACCATCGAGGGCGACGGCATTACCCTTTCGGGAGGTAGCGCCTGCAAGATTATGAACATCGACGCGCCGAGCATAACCGTAACCATCCGCCGCGTGCATTTCAGGAACGGGAAGGACACGGACCTTGGCGGCGCGATATCCATTTACGAGGGCAGCACGCTGAACCTGCAATCCTGCATCTTCAGCGACAACAGCACAACCGCCGGCAACGCATGGGGAGGGGCGCTGTACAACGAAGGCATTCTTAACGCGCAGGGCTGTACCTTCTACAACAACAGCACGTATCGGGGAGGAGCTATTTACAACTATGCCGGAACATCCACCCTCGCCGGAAACCTCTTTTACGGAAATACGGCGTCCAACGCCGGCGCGGTGATATACAACGCCAGCGGCACGGTTACTTCCGGTGGCTATAACGTGTATGATGGCACAAGCTACAATTTTACGTTCAACGGCACGGGCGACACGCAAATCACCACTTTGGCTTTCGACAGCGATATCCGCCCGACAGGCACAGCCGCGGATATTGTGGCTGCGGGGCTTGCAGATTTCCCCGCTGAATTTTTCGGCGGCGAGACTCGCACATTCCCGAACGGCACGGCGGGGGCAATGAAATCCCCGGACGTCACCCCGCCCACCGTCGCAGGCGTCACGCCCTCCGGCACGGGCGCAGCCATGAGCGACAACGTCGTCATCACGTTCAGCGAACCGATGGACGCAGGCACGACGGGCACGGTTCAGCTTAACAGCCTCTCCGCACTCACGGGCGGCGCATGGTCTGCCGGCAATACGGTGTTCACGCTTGCGTACAGCGGGCTTGCCAATGGTACGGCATACACAGTGAACATCTCCGGCTTCAAAGATGTGGCAGGCTACACGATGACTGCCGACAACACGCACAGCTTTACCACCGCGCCGGACGTAACCCCTCCCACCGTCGCAAGCGTCACGCCCTCCGGCACGGACGCAGCCACGAGCGGCAACGTCGTCATCACCTTTGACGAGGCGATGGACGCAGGAGCGGCGGGCACGGTTCAGCTTAACAGCCTCTCCGCGCTCACGGGCGGCACATGGTCTGACGGCAATACGGTGTTCACGGTTGTGTACAGCGGGCTTGTCCTCGGTACGGCATACACGGTGAACATCTCCGGCTTCAAGGACGCGGCGGGCAACACGATGGCCGCCGACAACACGCACAGTTTTACCACCGGCGCGTCCGCGCAAACGCCGGCCATCACTGCTCATCCGCAACCGGCGACCTGCACAGCAGGTGCAACGCCAACGCCCCTCACGGTAACGGCCTCCGTCTCCGACGGCGGCACGCTCTCCTACCAGTGGTACCGCAACACGACCGACAGCAATACCGACGGCACGCCCATCACCGGCGCGACAGACGCTACGTACACGCCTCCGACGGCTGTGGCGGGGACAACGTACTATTACGTGGTGGTTACCAATACCAACAACAGCGTGAGCGGCACGAAAACCGCTACCGCCGCGAGCAACACGGCAGCGGTAACGGTAAACGCGTCGGGAACGTCCACCGGCGTGGGAGAGACCCTGAAAACGGACATCTCCGCCTATCCCAACCCGTTCAGGGGTACCTTGCACCTCACGGGCGCGGAAGGCTGCACGCTCACGGTATTCACCGCCACCGGCGCGCTTGTCCACACCCAAAAGCTGACCGCCGCCGATGAAACCATCCATCTGGAACACCTGCCGACAGGTCTCTACCTGTTCCGGCTGGAAAAAGACGGCAAAACGAAAACGATTAAAATAGTGAATAATGAATAGTTGCCTGTTAGCGCATACGTATTGATAGAAAAACCGGCGTCTTTTTGCCAGCGACCTTTCAGGATAAAGTTCCAACCGACCCCGTTGGAGGGTTTCCCCCGACGGGGTTGGGCGGTGATGTAAAAAGTATGCTGTTGTAAAGATTTGGCAATCATGGAATGAATTTGCATTTTTGTAAATGCCAATAAGCATTACCCTCCATTGCCCGATGGCAATGGCGCAAAGATGAAAAGAAACGGCAAGCGATCACACAAAATCCTGTGCCGGAGATGAAAATACCAGAGCGGAATCATTTCCTCCGAAACCGAAAGAATTGGACAGTACGTGTTTCAGCGGTGTTTCTTTATATTGGATGACAGGTGTAAAGTCAAGTTCTTCCATAGGATTTTGCCAATGAAGGTTGGCGGGGATAAAACCGTGTTGCAGGGAAAGGATGGAAATGACGGCTTCTACACCGCCTGCCGCGCTTGTCGTGTGTCCCGTATAAGGTTTGGTGGATGATACCGGAGGGATATGCTCTCCGAACAGGCGCATGATAGCGGTGCCTTCGCTCAGGTCATTGTTTTGCGTGCCGGTTCCGTGCGCATTGATATAGTTGATATCGTGGGGTTGGAGACATGCGGCGTCAAGCGCCTGCCGCATAGCCATATACGCTCCTTTTCCCTCAGGTGAAGAGGCGGTTTGATGGTACGCATCACAAGTATTTGCGTATCCGGACAAGCGACAAATGACGGGGGCATTTCTTTTTTTTGCCGACTCGGCAGATTCCATCACGATATATGCCGCTCCTTCTCCCAAGTTCAGCCCGGCCCGGTCGCGGTCGAACGGACGGCACCGTTGACTGTCGAGAATCATCAGGGTATTGAAGCCGTTCAGGTGGAATTTCGTGATACATTCGCTACCGCCTGCAATGGCCATATCGATTTTCCTTTCCATGATCAGGTTGGCGCCAAGCATGATGGCGTTGGCAGCCGACGAACAGGCGGTGGAAACGGTAGAAACCATGGAAAATCCTCCGAAGTGATCGGCAATCATTTCGGTACATGCACCGCAATCGTGCGCGGCAATATAATCGTTTTTCGAGTCATTATTCAGGAAATCGCTGTAATATCGTTCGCTTTTCTCCATTCCACCGACGGTAGTACCGGAAATGAAGGCCATGCGTAATCGGCTGTTGTTGATGTTCGCCGTTGCAAAGGCTTCCTGTAGCGCCGTCATTCCCAAAAGCGCGGTACGTGTAACAATTTGACTGTTGGGTATGTCTAATAAGGCGCGCAGTTCATCTTCGCTGTATTTCACCTCGCCAACAGGAAATTTGCGGTGAATGGTGTCGAGGTAACGGATGGACGAAATGCCGGAAGTGCTGTTTTTCAGCGCCTTCAGGGTGTTGTCCAGTCCCAGTCCTAATGCTGAAACAATGCCGGCGCCGGTAATAACAATGGATCGCATCAATGAGAAAGCCTATTTTTTCCTGTTGGCGGCAATGTATTCTGCCATGACGCGTACCGATTTGAAAATCTCTTTCCCTTGAGCGGGATCCTGTAATTTGATGCCGTAATTTTTCTCCATCAATACGATAAGTTCGAGTGCATCAATTGAATCCAACGAAAGTCCTTCCCCAAACAGAGGGGCATCATCTGCAATCTTATCCGGTGTAATTCCTTCCAGATTAAGCACTTTAATAATCTCTTTTTTCAATTCCAAAAGTAAACTATCCATTTTTTTAAAATTTTGGCCAAAAATACAATAAATTTTGCAAAAAAGCGGTTCCGGTCTCCTTTATTTGTGTAATTTCCTTCCATGATACGGTTTTGCCGCATTTGTCTGTGACCGTTGGGCTGCTGCCGGATGAGGAAAGCGTTATCATTCGCCTATAATGTTATCGAAATTGACGTCCAGCAGTTTATTATTTTGAAAATCGAATAAAGTCAGGCGGCGAACTTCGTAAAAGTAGTTCCAGTAATTCTGGAGTTGCATGATGTATCGTGTTTTTGAGGCGTCTTTGTCCGAACTGGCGATGTTCAGGTCGGTAACGCTTACTTTGCCGATCAGGTAGCGTTCCATGGAAACATCATAGGCTTTCTGTGCGATGGTGTCGGCTTTGGCTGCAATACGCACCTGATTTTCCTGCAGGTTGAACCTCGCCACTTGCAGATATACATTTTGCTGAAAGTCGATTTCATTCTGGGATTTTTGTGTCTCGGCCACTTCCAGCAACGATCGGAAGTTGCGGTATCGGTCATTTGCCTGGTTCCAGTCCAGAATGGGAATATTGATGCCGATGCTGATGCCTTCCTGATCAATAAACGGCGAGGAATAGGCGTCTTTGAAGTGGCTGGATGTTTTGTTCAAGCCGTAGGAGCCTTCTACGGACATGGTGATGCCTTTCTGTGATTTGGCCTGCGCCGCGTTTCGTTCTGCAATCAGCAGATCGAGATTGTAGCGAATGATTTCCGGACTGCGTGTCAGGGCGTAATCCAGCGCCTGTTTGTACTGGATTTTGAATTTCGGCAGTTCGGAATTGACGGTCAGTTCGATATCTACATTGTCTTTGAATCCGAGAAAAGAGCGCAGGCGGCTTTGCTGGTCTTCGAGGTCTATTTTGGCCTGATTGAGGTCGCTTTCCGAGGTCATGTAGCTGAGTTCCATTTTCAGCAGGGCATCTTCGGCAATGGTTCCGATGTTGTACCGTCCCAGTGATATTTCATACAGTTTTTTGTTGTTTTCGTAATTGGTTTCGGCCATTTTAAGCGCCACTTGTTGCCGTGCCAGTCCGAAGAAATAATCGACCGCCCTCGACGATATGAGTTCCATCTGTGCGATGTAGCTCTGTTTGGCTTGTTCGAATCGAACAGGTTCTATCTTTTTGTCCCATTTCAGTGAATTGTATCCGTTCAACGGCTGATCAAGAGAAAAGGTGATGGGGAAGGTGGTATATTGCGTATTGCTGCCTGTGTTGTTGAGATTTTGTACCCGTCTGATATTGGATCCTAATGATACGGAACCTCCTGTCAATCCTATGTTTTGGGACAGCGACAGTCCTGCTCTTGAGGTAAAGGTATTCACGTTGGTTTCGCGCGTCTGATAGTTGCCCTGGTTGTCCGTACTCGAAACGGTTTGTATCGAATGGGTATAGGAGGTCGGTTGTGTCGTCAAAGTCAGTTTCGGCAGAAACTGGGCTTTATATGAACGAAAACTGTAATAGCTCGCCCGGAAGTTATGCCGTGCCATAATGGCTTGGTTGGACTGTTCCTTTGCCAATTGTATGACATCATCCAGCGTAAAGACATATTTTGTCTTTGCAGGGAGCGGAAGGCTGTCCTGTGCGGTAAGATTTTCCGTCAGGAAGAGAAAGACGGTAAAAATCCGAAATACATGTTTCATTAAAATCATCTGTAATTATTTGCCATTAAAACTATTATTCATATCTGAGTGACTCTATCGGATCCTTTTCGGAAGCTCTTTTGGCGGGCGAATAGCCAAAGACGATGCCTACCGTTGCCGAAACCAGGAATGATATAACGATGGAGCCGAACGAAATGATGGTCAGGATACCGGAGAATTTGGTGATCATCCACGAGGTTACGATGCCCAGCATAACACCTATCAGGCCGCCGGACACGGAGATCAATACCGCTTCGGATAAAAATTGGATCACAATGTCTTTCTTTTTTGCACCGATGGCCATTCTGGTGCCTATTTCCTTGATACGTTCCATTACCGAGGCGAACATGATATTCATGATGCCTATTCCGCCTACCAGCAAGGATATACTGGCGATAGCGCCTAATACGATATTAAAAATCTCTTTGGTTCGCTGTTGCTGTTTGAGCAGTAATTCCGGCACGGTGATTTCAAAATCCATCACTTCCGAATGGCGGCGCAGCAGCATTTTGCTCAGCACCTCAACCGTAGGGGTGATCATTTCCGTTTCCTGTACCTGCACCACGATGCGGTCTAACTGATGGTAATTCTTTTTGGTATCGGTGGTGGAAGAGGATAGAATCATCCGTCCTATCCGCACGGATGATCCCGAATTGGGGCGCGTCAAGGCCCTGTTTTTAAAGCGCATCAGCATGGTTTTTGCCGGAACATACACATTGTCGTTGATCACATTCACTCCTGTCTGCTGATGGCCTGTAATGTTGATGTTGTTGCGTTCCAGTACGCCAAGTACTTTAAGCCACACATCACCTACTTTCAGGTACTGCCCGACCGGTTCTACCTGATGAAAAAACCGGCTGCGGATATTGGCGCCGATCACGCAAACGGATAATCCGTTTTCTTCCTGATATTCGTCAAATTTCAGTCCGCTTTCGAGCGGAAGATCATACAGTTGGAAAAATTCCCGAGATACGCCCACCAGTTTGGCCTGTTCCCTGATTCCGTTCTGGATGACGAACGAGTTGATGGAGATGTCGGGACTCATTACCTTTACTGAGGGGATGTGTTTCCGTATAGCATCCACATCGGCTATGGTTAATCCTTTGGAAAACTTCTTCTTTTGTCCGGCGTCGACGCTGCTGGTCTCTTCGGAATTTTCCTCCTCTTCCTGTGGCAGTATGGGAGTGATAATGATATTGTTCACCCCTACCATTTTGATCTGTTCCAAAATCTCCTGCTGTGCGCCGTTGCCTATGGCCATCATGCTGATGACCGCCCCTACCCCGAAAATGATGCCCAACGCGGTAAGTACGGAACGCAATTTGTTGGACAGTATTGACTCTACAGCGATCTGTATGTCGTGCATGTATCTTTTCAGGAAGCGCATGGCAGATGATTTTTAATGTGAAGGTTTCGTTGAAGCGGGTGACGGCGGAGGATTTCCGCGTTGCTGACGGCGTTTCTTCTCTTCTTCGGCTTTCTTGTCCCGTTCTTCTTTTTCTTTCTTTTGCTGCAACTGCCGTTCCTTGATGAGAGGTATTAACTCTTTTCCTGTCAATTTCCACGTTTCCGAATTTTCCGGTATGGAAAGATAGACTTTTTCTCCTTCTTCCAGTCCTTGATCAACAACAATCTGATTTTCATTTGATTCCCCCAGCAGGACAACTTTCTTCACATGATGGCTCGAATAAACAAAGGGGATGCTGTCCTGACTGTAAACGGCATCAATGGGAATATATTTTACATTATACAGTGTGTTGATGACGATGGTATTGCCGGTCGTCATGGAAGGACGCATGATGGGATCGGATTCGTTCACTTTGATCTGAACTTCAAACACTTTGGCATCGGTATTGGCTAATTGTTCGCCGATGTCGGCGACATAAATGGTTTCTCCGGTAAATTTCTTGTCGGGAAAAGCATCTACTCCCAGCCTTACTTTTTGGCCTTTCTTTACTTTGCTGATGTCTATTTCATTGACATAGGTTTTGGAGATCATCACCGACAGGTCGGGCAGCGTGGCCACTGTCAAATCCCACGGGTTGATGGATGAGCCGATTTTGCGTTTTTGCCCGCTCCATTCCCGAAAATAGATGACCATTCCTTTTTTGGGAGCGCGAATGGTAAATTTGCTCAGTACGGTCAACATTTCCTCGCGTTTGCGCTGTTGTCGGGTCAGGTTGAGTTGGGCGTCTCCCATGTTGGCTTTGGATTTCTGCACTTGCAGGGTATAGTTGGAATAAGCTTGTTCCAAAGCCCGTTTCGATTTGTCCAGATTTATTTCCGCTTGACGGATGGTGGCAGGCGGCTCAAACTTGGACTGTTCGAGTTTGATTTCGGCTTCTTCTACCTCAAAGGTCTTGTTCAGCAATCCGTCCCGCAGGCCTTGAAGCGTCATGGTAGTATCCAGTTGAGTGGTAAGACATCGTGATTCGGCCTGTTCGATGGCATCTTCCACATCCAGCAGAGAGTTGCCCGCAGTGCTCTTGTCCAGCACGGCTACAATGTCGCCCGAATCCACTACCGTACCTTCCACTACCAGATCCTGAATCTTGTAATCGCCGAAACGAAACACGCCGGAACGCAATTCCGCCGGCCCCATGACATTTTCGGAGTTCATGGCCTGCAACTCGCCGGTAACAGTCACCAATATCTCAAAATCTCCCTGTTGTACCACTCCTGTCAGTTCAACAGATAAAGTCTTCCTTGAACGGCTAACTAAAAATCCAATAATTATTATAAATACTACAGCGGCAACAGCCCATCCGATTTTCCTTTTCATTTTAAAAATATCTTAATAATGCAAAAATAAGCAAACTTATCCATAACCTCCTTTAATTAACATTATTTAACTTGTTTTGACCATCATTGTCCCTGCAAAAGTGGCGGCAATGCACAGTACCACACTGAGCAGGATATAGCCGGCTGCCATGCCGAAGTGTCCATGCTGCAACAGCCGTACATTGTCGCCGGCAAAGGCGGAAAAAGTAGTGAACCCGCCGCACAATCCCGTGGCAAACAAACAGTTCAACTGCGGCGAGAACCAACTGTACTTTTCCGACCATCCGTAGATAACGCCTATCAGCAGGCTTCCGATGACGTTCACGGCTAAGGTGCCGTAAATGGCAGGAAAACAGCTGATATGTTCGGTTGTAAACAGGGTAGCAAGGTAGCGCAACATGCTCCCCAATGCGCCTCCCAGTCCGACCAAAAGAAGATTTTTCATGCACTCCGGCGATTAGTTCAGTTCATGCGTGAGGTTAAGCGCTTTGGCAATAATAGCCTGTCGGACATACATCCCGTTGAGCGCCTGTGTGAAGTAATATGCCTTGGGACTGTCGTCCACATCCGTATCTATTTCGTTGACGCGCGGCAACGGATGGAGTACGCGCAGGTTAGGCTTGGTGTTTTCCAGCATGGCATTGTTCAGCAGATAAGCGTTTTTGTTTTTCTCATATTCTATCGGATCCGAAAAACGTTCTTTCTGGACACGTGTCATATACACGATGTCCGCTTCGTACAGTATGTCCGTAAATTCCGGATATTCAAAGAACTGAATGCCTCTGGAACGGAGGTACATTTTGTATTCGACCGGTATTTGCAAGGCATCCGACGAAATAAACCAGAAGGTAGGATTGAAATACGAAAGCGCCATCAGTAGAGAATGGACGGTACGTCCGTATTTCAGGTCGCCGATCATAAAAATATTCAGATTTTCGAGGGTTCCCTGTGTTTTTTGAATGGAATAAAGGTCAAGCAGCGTCTGTGAAGGATGCTGATTGGCGCCGTCGCCCGCATTGACAACCGGAACGGACGCTATTTCGCTGGCATAGCGCGCACTTCCTTCCAGCGGATGCCGCATGATGATCAAATCTACGTAATTACTAACCATCTTGATGGTATCCTTGAGTGTTTCTCCTTTGGTAACACTCGAACTGCCGGCATCGGCAAACCCGATCACCCGGCCTCCCAGCCGCTGAACCGCTGTTTCAAAACTTAATCGCGTGCGGGTGGAAGGCTCGAAAAAAAGCGTTCCGACAATCTTCCCCGAAAGAATGTTCTGATTCGGATTGCATTCGCATCTCGCAGCAATCCGTAAAATATCAAGATATTCATCCTTGGTGTAATCACTAATGGAAACTAAACTTCGATTTTGCATGTCAACGATTATTTGTTGCAAAGATAAGCATTTTTTCCGAATATCCCCCCCTCTCTTTTAGAATTTTACGAAAAAGCAAACGGAAATG
>JAISWE010000077.1 GCA_031271175.1 Bacteroidales bacterium
TATAAAAAATAAGGAAATATTTGCTCTTAGAGATACCGTTAGAGACGCAGAAACCATGGAAGAGTTAGAAGCTGTCGAGAATAAATTGCTTGAATATGATGACGATTTGGGTAAATATAGGTGCTGCTGAAAACGGTCGATCTGACGCAACCCTGCCGGAATCCGCAATGCAGCCACAGGTGGTTTGTTTTCGATAATCTCAGCCAACGAACGCCTCAATCAGGCAGTGGAATTGACGGACGGAAAACAAATACTGCTGTCCAAAGAAGATGGTGGAAGATTAATAATCGTACAATTGGTGACGAACAAATGATAAAACAGCCATTACGATCCGTGTCATCGCAGAAACCGAGGTATTCACCGATGTTCATTATCTGATGAACAGTCCCGTACCTCAGGTTTCTGCGGGGCTTGGCCGCGGAGAGTTGCGTGCTGCCCGCAAGTTTTGCGATGCTTTTTCCCGTTGGTGCATCAGCGTCATCAGCAGAATGGCGACCAGGCAGCTTACGATCAGCAGGCCGAAACCGAAATCCCATCCCAGCGATTGCACTACCTTTCCCAGAACGATGTTGGCCAAAATGGAAGTTCCGAAAAAATATCCGAAGAATCCGGTGAATCCCGCCGATGTTCCGGCGGCGTTCTTGGGCGACAAATCCAGCGCCTGTACGCCGATCAGCATCACCGGGCCGTATATCAGGAATCCTATCGCCACCAGCGCTATACTGTCGATCAATTTGTTATCGGCGTTTTTCCAGTAAACGAACACGGCTGCCATTACCAAAGCCATGAAAATGATGGTGGTCATGGCGCGTTTCCCCTTGAAAAGCCTGTCGCTTACCCATCCACACAGCACGGTTCCCGGAATGGCCGCCCATTCGTAAATAAAATAGGCAAATCCCACTTCTTTGATGTCATATCCTTTTACTTCAGAAAGATAGGTGGGCGCCCAGTCCAGTACGCCATAACGGATAAAATAGACAAAAGCGTTTGCCAGCGCCACTATCCACAATAATTTATTGTTCAACACATATTTAAAGAAAATGTCTTTTGTTTTCAGGACTTTTTCCGAATTTTTGTCGTAGTGCGGCGGGTAATCGTTTTTGTATGCTTCAATGGAAGGTAATCCGCATGATTGCGGCGTGTCGCGTATCAAGAGGTAAGCTATCAGCGCCGTCAGTATGGCAATTGTCGCCGGCATCCAGAAAATACCCGCCTGATGCGACAGTTCCTTCGACAGTCCCAGCGACAGGGCGAAAGTGACGCCCCATCCGGCAACAAGCCCTACCAATCCGCCGCCGACATTGTGTGCGACATTCCAGAACGACATTTTGGTGCCCCTTTCTCTCACCGAAAACCAGTGTGTCATTACTCTTCCGCAGGGAGGCCATCCCATTCCGCCGAACCAGCCGACAAGAAACTGGAACACCGCCATCCATGCCACATGCGACATTCCGAAAGCCGTGCCTGCCAGAATGGTAGCTGTGGAAGCCAACACCAGCCCCAGGGGAAGGAACTTGCGGGCGTCGCTTCTGTCGGAAAGACCGCCGGAAAGGAATTTCGACATACCATAGGCGGTGGCATTGAAGGAAAAGGCAAAGCCGATTTCCGACTTGTCAAATCCCATCTCCAGCAGCAAGGGAAAAGCAAGGGAAAAGTTCTTCCGCACCAGATAATAGGCTGCATATCCGATAAAAATACCGACAAATACTTGCCATCGGAGCTGCCGATAGGTGTCGTCCGTCTTTTCGTCCGGCAGTAATTCCCTGTGAGACGGCGGAGATAAAAAAGATTTCATGTTATCGCGGTTTTGGTTTTCATTTGCCTGTTACAGCAGCGGGGTAAACAGTCGTGCGACGGATTCGCGAAATTCCACCCATCCGCTTCGTTGCGCCCATTCTTTGATACAGATATTTTTCAGTCCTTTGATGTCGTTCATGAATATGTTGCGCATAGCGATGGTAATCCGCTGGTCGTAGATCAGCGCGTTGACCTCAAAATTCTGGTCGAAACTACGGATGTCCATGTTGGCGGTGCCGACGGAACAGAATACATCATCGATGATCATCAGTTTGGAGTGTGAAAAGCCTTTTTCGTAAAGATATACTTTGATGCCGGCGTCCAGCAATTTGCCGATATAGGAGTAGGATCCCCACATCACTAATTTGGAGTCGGAACGTTTCGGCAATAGTAGCCGGACGTCAACTCCGCTGAGGGATGCGGAACAGATGGCGGTAAGGATGCTTTCGTTGGGCAGGAAATAGGGTGTGGAGATGTAAATGCTTGATTTGGCTGTGGCTATCGCCAGAAAGTACGTTTGCATGATACTTGCCCAGTCGGAGTCGGGGCCGCTGGCTACAATCTGCATGAGATGGCGTTCGGTGCAGGAACAGGGAGGGAAATACTTGTCGTGGTGGTGGATGTTGCGCTTGCTGGCGAAAAACCAGTCGAGCAGGAAGATGGATTGCAGCGAATATACGGCTTCCCCTTCGATTTTCAAATGAGTGTCGCGCCACGGCCCCAGTTCGTCGCTGCCGGAGATATAGCGGTCGGCAATGTTCAGCCCTCCCACGAAGCCGATTTTTCCATCTGTGACAATGATTTTTCGATGATTCCGGTGATTGATTTTTCTTGTCAGAAAAGGCAGTCGCACAGGCATAAAGGGAAAGATTCGTACACCGGCGTTTTTCAGCGACCGGACATAGCTTTTGCTCAGCGACCAGCAGCCGATGTCGTCGTAAATTACGCGCACTTCTACTCCGCTTTGGGCTTTGCGAATCAATATTTTGCGAATGGTATTCCCGATGATATCGTCTTCGATGATGTAGTATTCCAGATGGATGTGATCCGTCGCCTGTTCCAGCGCCTCAATGATGGTGGAAAACGTTTCTTTTCCGTTGAACAGGATTTTCACTTTGTTGTATTCTGTCAGCAATACTTTTTCCGAATTGTACAGCATCCGCATGATCGGTTTTTTGTCGTCCAGCGCTTCTCCCGTCCATTGGCTGATTTCGGTGGCGATGGCAGGCTGATAGTGTGTCAGCAGTTTGATTTGCCTGCTGTCCGACAATTCCTTCCGGGAAAAAATCTTTTCTTTCCGGTAATTTTTCCCGACAAAGAAATAAATGGCAATGCCTACAACAGGCAAGAAAACGATTACCATCAGCCATGCAATCGTCTTGAGCGGGTCGCCACGCTGCTGAACTACCAATATCACCACGAAAACGGACGTGATCAGGTAGAATAATTTTAACCAGTCATTTTGTATAAGAGATAACATTTGTATCCGAAATAGTCTGCTAAAGATTAAAAGAAACTGTATCCCTGTGGTTCCGGATGCTGCCCATCCATGACAATGGTAACCGGCCCGTCGTTGATGAGGGCGATTTTCATGTCGGCGCCGAAGATGCCTGTAGCAACCGGTTTTCCTAATTTTTCTTCCAGATTTCGGACAAAAGCATCGTATAGCGGACGGCTGATTTCAGGCGGTGCGGCGCGGATAAAAGAAGGTCTGTTGCCTTTGCGGGTATCGGCGTAAAGCGTGAACTGGCTCACCGCCATCAGTTCTCCCGACACTTCCTTTATCGACAGATTCATCTTTCCTTCCCTGTCTGAGAAAATGCGCATATTGACCACTTTAGCACACAGCCGATCCATAGCGGCCGGTGTGTCGGACTGTTCGAACCCTGCCAGTATGACTAATCCTCGTCCTATCCGGGAAAATTCTTTCCCGTCGATGTTTACGGCGGCTTCCAGTACGCGTTGAATGACTGCTCTCACAGGTTATGAATCGTATGGCGTCAACATAAAGCAAATCCTGGCTGTTTACCAGTTTTGTTTCTTTCTCTCGAAATAAGCTTGCGGATGCAGACAGGCGGGGCACTTCGCAGGTGCGGTTTTTGACTTGATGATAAACCCGCAATTGCGGCATTGCCATTCTACTTCCTCTTCTGAGGCAAACGTTTTGTCCTTTTCGAGGTTGGCGGCCAGGGCAAGATAGCGGTTTTCGTGGCCTTTTTCTGCGATGGCGATGTTCCGGTACATGGCGGCGATTTCAGGAAAACCTTCTGCCTGTGCAACATCTGCAAAATGGGGATAATCTTTCGTCCATTCTTCATTTTCGCCGGCAGCGGCGGCTTTCAGGTTTTCGAGCGTCGTCTTGATCTCTCCGGCAGGATAACAGGCGGTAATCTCTACCATTCCGCCTTCCAGATATTTGAACATCCGCTTGGCATGTTCTTTTTCCTGTTCGGCAGTTTCCGTAAATACGGCGGAGATCTGTTCGTATCCGTCTTTTTTTGCCTGCCCGGCAAAATAGGTATAGCGCATCCGCGCTTGCGATTCTCCTGCAAACGAAGTCAGCAGGTTTTTTTCGGTTTGTGTTCCTTTGATACTTTTCGACATGATTTTCAATTCAAATTGGATTTAACAATATACAAAGTTAGGAAAAAAAACAGTAAGGGACTCCTAAAAACGCTTTTTTTTTGAAAAACGTTGTAATTTTTATCCCTTAAAATCGGAAATTAAACCCTATTGCACCGCCGATGTTTGTTACTTTGCGCACTAAAGCACCTGTGAGATATACTTCGTTGGCGCTCGTAGAACCGCTGATTAGCTTCATTTTTGCATCTTTGCGTATCGTGCCGATGGTGCTTTGCAGGCGAAGGTTCATTCCGAAATGGCGCGAAAACATGACATTGAGGCCTGCTCCCAGAAACACGCCCAAAGAGGTTGCAGACACGTCTTCGTACTGGTCGTATTTCAGGTTGCTTATAGTGGAGTTGTCGGTATCCAGCCAGAGGTTGTCCGATATCGTCCACGACAGGCCGCCCACGCCGGCTTCGATGGTAAAGGCCGCCTTTCCCTTTCCGAAACGGCCATAGAGAGCGGGACCGTAAAAAAACGTCATATCGTAGTAGGACGTCAGTTTCAGATCAGACGTGTAGAGGCTGACGTCGCATCCGGAGATGTCCACTTTGAATCCGACCCCCACCTGTTTGAACAGGCAGCCGATGTCCATCCCGAAATGCCCCGGCGCTCCTTTTACGTTTCCGGCCATACCGTCCAACGTGTAGGCGCCGAAAGATGACGCCCCTCCCGTAAACGCCAGATAAAAATGGCCGTATTCCTGTTGGCCGCGTCTTGGCGTTGGCGTTGGCGTCTTCGTCGTTGTTGGCGTCGTCGTTGTTGTTGGCGTCGTCGTCGTTGTTGGCGTCGTCGTCGTTGTTGGCGTCGTCGTCGTTGTTGGCGTTGTCGTCGTTGTTGGCGTTGTCGTCGTTGTTGGCGTTGTCGTCGTTGTTGGCGTTGTCGTCGTTGTTGGCGTCTTCGTCGTTGTCGTCGTTGTGCCCTTCAAGTAATAATTATATTTGTAATCGATTACATCTTTCCGTTCGATGGAGATTACCCGTCCTTTGTTGTCCATTTGGAAAAGAATCTCCAACGGTTGTACGTCGCTGATTTTACACGGCAGGCTGTCGCCGGTAACGGTGACAATCAGGTCGCGTTGTCCGTAGGCCATGCACGAACAAGCAAAGAACAGGAAGAGCAACAGGATTTTTTTCATCTTCATTTTTACTTTTTGGGATCGGAAGAGAAAAATGTTTCCAGCGTATTTTTCAGGTTTTTACGGTCGATGTTACCGTACAGGTCTGTACAGTAGTGTTCCAGCATTTCCCTGTTTTTGGGAGTGTCCGTCCGTTCGATTTCCATGGCGGAGAAGAACGCTTCAAATTCCCTGAACAGGCGGTTTTCGTCGATGAAGAAAAGCCGTACCTGCGTTACCGGTAGAAGCTGTTTTCCATCGTCCAGCATGATGAAACATTCGTCGATGCGGTTACCGTCGGGCGCCAGTTGTGCCTTGTCGAGCGTTAAATTGTTCAGCTTCACTTCCTTCACGCCATTTTTTTCGTAACGGATCAGCAATTTCGGGTTTTTCGTATTATTCTGTATTACAGGAAGTTTCAGGCTATTGCCGATGACGCTAAAGGTGTCGGTTCCGAAATAGGAACGGAGGGACGGCAACGAGAGATCCGTCAGCAGGCTTTGGTTGCCCCGCGTTCCCGTCACCAGCAGGGGGCGTACTTTCACCTGACGGATCACTTCCTGTGAAGGCGCTTCCAGCACGGAAGACATGACATATTTGTCCGGCAACTCAATCCGGTACTTTACCTTTGAAGGACTTAACACCACCGCATCGCTGGCAATGGCAAAACTAAGCGTGGTTTGCAGATGTACCTGCTGGCCGACAACCAATTCCCGGCCGGTTTGCTTATCCACGATTTTACCGTTGACGCTCAAAATACCGTATGTGCCTACTTCCTGCGCCCGAACGGAGAGGAGGCAACTGATGCCTATGCAACCAATAAATAAAATTTTCATAAATGTAATTTTTGGGGGTTTAAAATGTTTGTCTATATATACGTAAATCTTCTTAATTTGTTTGTATTTTTTTTAAATATCACGATAATTTTATTCCCATCATCAGGATATCGTCTGTCTGTGGGGTGTCACCCTTCCATGCGAGGTGTTCCTGTTCTATCAGGATGGCCTGTTGGTGTACGGGCTGGTCGTCGATGCCGGTGAGAAAGATTTTCAGCCTTCCGGAGAGGTATCTTTTCCCTTTGTTGCCGCCGAACTGGTCGATGTATCCGTCGGAAAAGAGGTAAATCATATCGTCGGGCTGATATTCCATTTTTGTGGCGGCAAATGGCGTGTCGATGCTGTCGTGCAGTCCTACCGGCATGTGTGAGGCGCCCAGTTTGAACAGTTCGTGTCGGCGCACCAGGTAGAGCGGACTGTTGGCGCCCGCAAACTCCAGTTCTCGCGTTTCGGTATCAATTACCGCAAGGGCGATGTCCATTCCTTCCTGCGTGCTGTTTTCCGTTCCTTCGGGATTCAGCAGGTGTACTATTTCGGTTCTCAAGCGGTTGAGGATGGCGTCGGCGGCGGGGACATCGCTGTTGCCCACAATCTTGTTAAGCGACGAAATGCCCAACATGCTGACAAAAGCGCCCTGCACGCCGTGTCCGGTGCAGTCGGCTACTGCCGCCACGATGTATCGTCCCTTTTGCATCACCCAGTAGAAATCGCCGCTAACCGTTTTCAGCGGCTTATATAAAATGAAATAGCGGTTGTTCAGTATCCGGTTCATGTAGTCGACCGCCGGCAGGGTGGCTTTCTGTATATGTTCGGCGCACTCGATGCTCTCTGTGATTTCGCGTTTCTGTTCCGCCAGCAGGATGTTGTCTCTCGTTTTTCTCCGGTAGCTGCGGAAGAGTACGACGGCCAGCACTCCCACAAGAGCGACGATCGCACTCAGCGCAATATTGGCGATTTGCTGCGTCCGGCTGCGCGACAACTGTTCCTGCTGCACCTTGCCGAAGAGGTATTGCATGTACTGTTCGGTGAAGTGCCTGGTTCGGCCGGAATCATTCAGCAGGTCGGAAGCGGCCTTGTACCGGACGTAATCCTCGTATGCCTCCCGGTAACGTTTTTTTTCGACATACAGTCTGCTTCGGTTTCCGAGCGCCCGATGGAGAATATCGGGCAGGTTCATTGCCCCTCCCGCGTCGATGGCTTTGGTATAATAGACGAGCGCGGAATCCTTGTCGTTGGTTTCTTCAAAAAACTGTCCGATGTAACAGTAGGTTTCGGCAAGGGACTGTTTGGCTACCGGGAGCGCCCCCAATACGTCGAGCGATCGCCGATAATAATGCTTCGCGCTGTCCGGCCGGTTCATGTGATGGTAGGTGGCGCCGGTGTTGTTGTAAATCTCGGCCAGCAGTTCCGGCAGTTCCATGTGAAGGCATTTTTCGGCGCTCAGCCTGTAATACACCAGCGCTTCTTCGGGACGTTCCAGTTCCGCCGCCAGCGCCCCCAGATTGTTGTAGCAGTCCACTTGTCCGCGGCGGTTGCCGGTTTTTTCATACAGTGCCAGACTTCGTCCGTACTGTTCTTCCGCCAGTTCGTACCGGCCGTCCCTGTGGAAAACCGAACCGATATTCAGACAGGCAGAAGCCACGCCGTCCGTGTCGTTCATCTTTTCACGTATTTGCAGGGCTTTGGGAAAATATTCCATGGCGATATCGTATTTTCCCTGTCGGAAGGCAATGTCTCCGATGTGGTTGTACACCACCGCCACCCGTGCTGCTTCTACCGCCGACAGGTAATGCAGCGCCTCCAGAAAATAGGACAGCGCCAGATCGTAGTTGCCCGCCTGATGCGCCACCAGCGCCAACTGCTCGTAAACGTCGAACATCATTGCTTTGCCGGAATTTTCTCTTTCGGCTATCTTCAAGGCTTTTTCGGCATTCGTCAAAGCATCCGCCGGCGAAGCCTCCATCTGCTGGCGGCTGCCTTCCAGATAATACCTCACCGAGTCGGATTCCCTGCCTGACACATACGCCACGCTACCCGTCCACAAAAAGAAGAAAATATATGCCTTGACCCGTTTCACGAATGATGAATGCTAATAATTAAGTGATGGCGTATGTAGTGCGGGATTCCGACGTGTTTGTACCGGACTCCAGCATCAATTCTCCTGCGGAAAGATGCAGACTTGGCTTGTCATGGCCTTTTTTACACGATGAAAAAAAGTCCATAAATGAGAAAACAAAAATAAAATTTTTCATGCCATTTACTTTTAAGGAATTTATTTTACTGTTTTGATTTTCAACAAGCATGAAATCGTTGATACTTGTCGGAAAAGCAAGGCAAAGTTAGCATAAAATTTCTCATTTTGCTTTCGCCTGACGGTTTATTTTTTTATTTTTTGTCCGTGCAGGATATAACATATAGTACAGCAGGACGGTATCACGGACAACATCCATCCCCCCCACGGACGAAAAACCTCGTTTCCGGCAAAATAAAGAAACAAAAAAACACCACTGTCGTATAATATGTATAAATTGATATATTCAAAAATCAGACTTGCGGCGAGACCATGAAAGATAAATTGATTTTCTTTGTTGACGACGAGCCTATGTTCATCAATCTGTTGGAGTACACCTTCAAATGCAAAACCGGTTATGTCATCAGAACATTCGGCAACGGCGAGGATTGTATCCGGCATTTGGACATGAACCCCGATTTGGTGGTGGTGGACTATTTTTTAGAAATCGGCAGGATGAGCGGTATGGAAGTGGTGAAAGCCATCAAAAAAAGGAACAGCGACATAGCTGTCATCGTATTGTCCGGGAACAGCGACAGAGCAGCCATTGCCGAAGCCAAGTCGGCCGGGGTTTCCGATTATATCATCAAAGACGGTTATTTTATAGATAAACTGACGGAATGTATCATCAAGGCACTTGCTAATCCTGCTTTACCGCATAGCGCAGATGAAAAATGAGCAGATTCCCGTTTTTCCCGATCCTGCTCTTTTGTACGGTAGTTGCTGCTGCCCAGACCCCTCCGGTGCGGAAATTTACCGTCAGCGGGTATCTGCGCGACAGTCTCACCACCGAAAGCCTGATAGGCGCAACGATACACAACCAGACAGGCGGACAGGGAACATCGTCCAACCAGTACGGTTTCTACAGTATCACTCTTCCGGCGGGAAACGTCCTGCTGGCGTATTCGTGTGTTGGCTATACACCTCGGTTATTTGCCTTTTCGTTGCGCGGCGACACGGTGATCGACCTTTCCCTGAAAGGATTCGTATGGTTGGAAGAGGTGGAAATCACTGCCGACAAAACAAAACGGACACACGAAAGCACCCAGATGAGCGCGCTTCACGTACCTATGGCACAGGTGAAGTCCATTCCCGCCCTGCTGGGCGAAACGGACATATTGAAGGTGTTGCAGCTCATGCCGGGCATACAGTCGGGCGGCGAAGGCAGCAGCGGGCTGTACGTGCGTGGCGGTGGTCCCGACCAGAACCTGATTCTGCTCGACGGAGTACCGGTGTACAACGCCTCGCATCTGTTCGGTTTTTTCTCGGTGTTCAACGCCGACGCCATCCGCCATGTGGAATTGCTCAAGGGCGGTTTCCCTGCCCGCTACGGAGGGCGCGTGTCGTCGGTCATTGACATCAACATGAAGGAAGGCAACATGCAACAGTTTCACGGCGAAGGATCGATGGGCATCGTGGCGGCGAAACTGATGCTCGAAGGCCCTGTAGTGAAAGACAAAACGTCGTTTATCCTTTCCGCACGGCGTACTTACATCGACCTGCTGGCGCGTCCGTTTATCAAGGCCGCCAATACTTCCGAAACAGACATGATGACGGGTTACTATTTCTACGATCTTACCGCCAAAATCAATCACAAAATCTCCTCCAAAGACCGTATCTACCTGAGCGCCTACATGGGCGACGACAAATTCTATTCGGAAATGGAGGAAACGTCATACCACACCAGCTCCAAGACTCATTCGGGGCTGGCGTGGGGCAACATCACCGGCGCCTTCCGTTGGAACCACATCTTCACCAGCCGGCTTTTCGGCAACACCACCCTCACCTACAGCCGCTACCGGATGAATATCTACATGAAGGAATGGCAAACCGAATCGGGTGTTGAAGCATATTACGGAATGAACTACCTTTCGGGCATCAACGACTGGAGCGGCCGCATCGCATTCGACTGGCTGCCCTCGCCCAACCACTACGCCCGTTTCGGCGGCAGCCTGATATACCACACCTTCAACCCCGGCGCCATCGGCGTCACTTCCGAAAAAACACCCGTGGACTTCGGCGGGACAAAAATACATACATGGGAATACGCTTTCTACGGAGAAGACGACATCCGCCTCTCCGACCGCCTGAAAATCAATGCGGGACTGCACTGGTCGGCATTCAGCGTGCGGGGGCGCTTCTATCATGTACTCCAGCCGCGCATCTCGGCGCGTTACCTCCTGACGGACGAACTGTCGGCAAAAGCTTCGTACTCCCGCATGGCGCAGTACATACACCTGCTCACCAATTCCAACCTCGGATTGCCCACCGACCTGTGGGTGCCTGCCACCGACCTATTGCACCCGCAGCGTTCCGGACAGATAGCCGCCGGATTTGCGCACAACTTCAAGGATACATACGAATTGAGTCTCGAAGGGTATTATAAAACCATGAAAAACGTAATCGAATACAAGGAAGGAGCATCGGTATTCGACGTGCACAACCGGTGGGAAGACAAGGTACTACAGGGAGAAGGACGCGGATACGGTGTGGAACTGTTCGCACAAAAGAAAACAGGCCTTTTCACCGGATGGATAGGTTACACGCTTTCGTGGGCTGACCGCCGCTTCGACGAACTGAACGGGGGCAGGCGCTTCCGCTACAAATACGACCGTCGGCACGACGTGAGCGTGGTAGCCGTCAAACGGTTCGGTAGTCGTGTGGAACTGTCGGGTACATGGGTCTTCGGTTCCGGCAACAGTATCACCGTACCGGAAGGAATTTTCGACGCCTCAGATCCCTTCCGCCCCGACACGCAAATTGACGTCATCGCTTACGGCGAACGCAACGGCTACCGGATGGCGCCCTACCATCGGCTTGACCTCAGCATCAGCCTTATCCGCAAAAAACGATGGGGCGAACGCCGCTGGATTTTCAGCGCTTATAATGCCTATAACCGCAAAAACCCGTATTACATCGACATCGATTCCCAAATACGTCACGATGGCTCCTTGGAAAGCTCGGCCTGGGGCGACTACCGCAGCTACACGCAATACCGCTATATGCAGGTAAGCCTTTTCCCCATCATCCCCTCCATCAGCTACCGGTTTCAATTTTAGAAAAAAGAGAAGCGTGAAAAGTAAAAATAGCGGAGAATGTAAAAAGTTTGCTTATTTTTGCAAAAAATAAGCAATGAATACACCCGAAATAGAATATCAACCGAAGGAAGTCATCCGTTCCTACCAGGAAAAACGTCTTGCGGAAGCGCTGGACTACCTGGCGCGATTTTCTCCCTACTATAAGCGGTTGTTTCGCGAACACCGCATAGAGGTATCCCGAATCAAAACCATCGACGACCTGCGGCATATCCCCTTTACGGAAAAGTACGC
Organism: Bacteroidales bacterium; assembly: GCA_031271175.1. Lineage (GTDB taxonomy): Bacteria > Bacteroidota > Bacteroidia > Bacteroidales > UBA4181 > JAIRLS01. The sequence goes on from JAISWE010000077.1 coordinate 11,995, forward strand.
TTTGCAGGTGTACAACAACGATTTCCTGTGCGTGTCGCACGAAAAAATCATCGATTACATTACTACCTCCGGTACGTTGGGCGACCCCGTTACCTTTGCCATGACGGATGCCGACCTGGACAGGCTCGCCTACAACGAAAAGATTTCTTTTGAATGTGCCGGCGCGGTGCAAAACAATATTTTTCAGTTAATGACCACTATCGACAAGCGTTTCATGGCCGGCCTCGCTTATTTTTTAGGCATCCGGAAGCTTGGAGCCGGCATTATCCGCGTAGGAAACGGTATTCCGGAATTGCAGTGGGACACGATCCGGCGGATACGCCCCGATACCATCATCGTAGTGCCTTCGTTCATCCTGAAAATCATCCGGTATGCCGAAGAACACGGCATTAACTATCGCGAATCAAGCGTCAGGAAAGCGGTATGCATCGGCGAAAACCTGCGCGAACAGGATTTTTCGCTCAACCTGCTGGGAAAAAGCATCCGCGAGAAATGGGACATTGAACTCTATTCCACTTATGCCTCCACGGAAATGTCCACCACCTTTACGGAATGTGCCGAAGGATGCGGCGGGCATCATCACCCGGAACTGATCATCTGCGAACTGACGGACAAAGACGGCAACCCCGTTGCGGAAGGCGAAACGGGAGAACTCACCGTTACCACGCTCGGCGTGGAAGGAATGCCGCTACTCAGGTTCAAAACAGGCGACTTGGCCCGTTTCCACTACGAATCCTGCCGCTGCGGAAGGACTACCATGCGCATCAGCCCCATTGTCGGGCGGATGAATCACATGGTGAAGTACAAAGGCACAACCCTCTACCCACCCGCCATTTTTGACGTGCTGGACAACACGCCCTACGTGGAAAATTACGTGGTGGTGGTGTCGGACAACGAAACAGGCAACGACCATGTGCTGGTACGCATCGGTATCCGCCGGCAACCCGGTTTCGACGCGCTCAAGGACATCAGAGACCGCTTCAGAGCTTGCATCCGGGTGACACCGGAAGTGGAAATAGCCACAGTTGAAGAAATTACAAAAATCAACTTTCCGGATACCAGCCGTAAACCGGTTAAATTTATTGATAAAAGAAATAAAATAGCTGTTAAATGAATCATTATTTTGAAGACCTGCGTCCCTACGTGCAGGAAGAAATAGCGCCGGCCATGAAACGTATCGCCGGCAACGAATATTTTGAAAAAATGGCCGCCTTCGTTTTTCCCGACAGGGACGTCGAAGAAGTGCGTAAAATGGTGGCTTCCATTACCACTACGTACGAATTTCAGGCAAAGGTGATGTCCGTACTGAACAGGCAGATCATCAAAAACTCCATACGCAACTTCACCTACGATGGACTGCAATACCTCGACCCGGACGAAGGATACCTCTTTGTGTCCAACCATCGCGACATTATGCTGGATTCCGCCCTGTTGCAGCAAATCATGTATGAAAACGGACGAAGGACAACCGAAATCACCTTCGGCAGCAACCTGATGATCTCTCAGTTGATTATCGATATCGGGAAATCCAACAAAATGTTTACGGTAGTCAGGGGTGCCAACATGAAGGATTTCTACCGTCACTCGATGCACCTCTCGGAATACATCCGGTACACAATTACCCACAAGCGGGAATCCGTCTGGATCGCCCAGCGCAACGGCCGTACAAAAGACGGTAACGACGCCACCGACCAGGGAATCATCAAAATGTTCGCCATGAGCAGCGCCGCTTCCCCCGTGGAAGCCATCAGCGAACTGAAGATCGTGCCGGTATCGGTTTCCTACCAGATCGAACCCTGCGACCTCTTCAAAACAAAAGAATTGTACCTGAAACCGACAGGACAAAAATACCAAAAACAGCCGGGGGAAGATTTCGCCGGCATCATGGCCGGAATCACGGAACCTAAAGGCGACGTGAATATCAGCATTTGCCGGCCACTGTGCAGGGAAGAGCTGATTTTTCCGCAACCGTCCACACTGAATGACTTCTTCAAAAACACGGCAGCGCTGATAGATCGCCGCATATACGACCGTTACCGATTGAGTTGCAACAACTATATTGCCCACGACCTGCGCTCCGAAACCGACACCCATGCCGCACGTTACACGGAAGAGGAAAAACAGACTTTCATGCAGCGCTACCATGCCGCATTAAACCTGCCGGGGGAAAACAAGGAACTGCTGAAATCCATCTTCCTGGGAATCTATGCCAATCCGGTGGACAAAAAAAGCCATCCGGAAACACCGTGAATCTTCCCGCCCTTCCGGTTGTCTGCCGTTTTCAATCGCCCAATCCCGTCACGATGGTAATTCTCTTATCCTGATATTTCTCCATCGACATTTGGCGCCTTCCTTCCAAGATCCTTTTCCGCCGTGCACTTGAAAGGCGATGTGTCCTTCTGCGTCTAACTTTTCCGCCAGTTCTTCTTTTCCTGTTTTTCTCAATGGGATACCCAAAAAAACAAAAAAAACGTTCTGGTAACTAATTGATATTAAACTGATCTGAAAACAACGAGAGAAGCAGGAGGGCAACCACACAGGCTTGCACCCTACATTATTTGTGGAATGTACTGTCGGCGGTTTTTTGATTTCTATCACGGCAAAGGCTGGAATGTGGCGGGTTGCAGGGAAGGGCATTTGCACACGTGCGGAACAAAATTTACTCAAAGCGTAAATAAATTTACTCAAAGCGTAAATAAATTTACTCAAAGCGTAAATAAATTTACTC
>JAISWE010000113.1 GCA_031271175.1 Bacteroidales bacterium
TCAACCTGTCGGTGATCAGCCGCAACGACCTGATGTCTCTCACGGAAGAATGTGCGAAGGTAACCGGTATCCCTTACCTGATGGACTGCTATCGCGAAGAAGCGTTGCAAATCCTGAAAGGATAAAAATAGCTCTTTTTGTTCCGGGGATTTCAAGCGAAGTCTCCGGAACTTTTTTTTGTAAAAGACCTTGCGTTTCGACAGAAAGTAAATGATGAAAAAAATCATGTTATATTTGCCTGTTTATTTTAATCAATAGCAATGAACAGATGAAGTATAATTTGTTGGTGGTGCTCGGCCCTACGGCAAGCGGGAAAACGGCGGTGGCCGCACAGTGGGCATACCGCAATCGCGGCGAGATTATCAGCGCCGATTCGCGGCAAGTGTATAAGAATATGAACATCGGAACCGGCAAGGATTACGACGACTATCTGGTGGAAGGCATACGTATTCCGTATCATTGTGTGGATATAGTCGAAGCAGGCAAACAGTACAGCGTTTACGAATATCAGAAAGATTTTCTCGGCGCGTGGGACAATATTTGCCGTCGTGGACGGATACCGGTGATGTGCGGCGGTTCGGGGCTATATCTCGAAGCGGCGCTCAAAGGATACCGGTTGCTACAGACGCCGGTCAACGAGGAATTGCGCAACACGCTGGCCTCAAAAACCGACGGCGAACTGGAAAAGCTGCTGGCCGGCTTGACGCTCCTGCACAATCATACGGACACCTCCACGCGCAAACGGATGATCCGGGCTGTGGAGATCGCCATGTATCGGCAGGAACAAACCGAAGAGACATCCGACTATCCGGACATCAACCCCCTGATGGTAGGCATCCGCTACGACCGTGAGATTCAACGGCAACGCATCACGGAACGGCTGCAACAACGCCTCGACGCCGGTATGATCGACGAAGCGCGGGAACTGATGCAAAAAGGACTGACAGCGCAACAATTGGAATACTACGGGCTGGAATACAAATTCCTCGTACGCTATTTAACGGGACAGCTAAACTATCATCAGATGTTTGTCCAGCTCAATACCGCTATCCATCAATTTGCCAAACGTCAAATGACGTGGTTCCGGCGCATGGAACGCAACGGTGACCGGATCCACTGGTTAGACGGACACATGCCTGTGGAAGAAAAAATACGGCAAATGGAAAACGTATTTTACGAAAAATAAACATATAGTGGGCAACAAGCCATTGAAAATATGAATACCGGTATGGAAAAGGCCTTATGATTCTTCGAAAACCGCATACAGTGCGGCATTGCATTTTTTTTATTTTTTTTCACAAAAAATTGAAAAAATGATTTTTTAATCGTATATTTGCACCGTAATATTGTGTACAGATCAAATATGACCAACATACGATTTTTCAGCCCAAAAAACAGGGAAAATGATGGGATTTTCACATTAAGTGAAATCTTCCACAGCGCAGGCCGTGTATGGTTTGGTGCGATTATTGTAGAGAGAGAGAGAGAGAGAGAGAGAGAGAGAGAGAGAGAGAGAGAGAGAGACTTACAGTAGAAAAGAATTTTATTTCTCGCGCGCGAGATAAAATTTTTTTTCCGGAATTTATATATAGCCGCAGTATTATTTTTTTGATACTGTTCGGTTTTTTTTGTGCGACATATAAAGCAATGGGAGGCTATATATGACGCGCTCAACGAAAGTAACGATTTTATTAAAACCATATACGCCTGTTTTGTCATTCTATCGACTGATAAGAAACAGGATCAGGATATTAACCGCTATATGCTTGAAAGGATTTACAGCCTTAAAAATTAACATTGATCGGAAAAGAAGAATCATATTACCGTCCACCCACACCACGCCCCACTTCATTATAACTCTAACCAGTTATGGAAACCGCATCACCGGCACAGCGCCGTATGCAATTTATACCTTGCTGAATCAGTCGGTACAAGCTGATCGAATCATATTGTGGCTGGCCGATGGCGCCTTTATACCTCCGATTTTGAGGCGGTTGGAAAAAATGGGGCTGGAAATAAGATATTGTAAGGATATAAGGTCATATAAAAAACTCATTCCCGCATTGAGAGAATTTCCCAATGAAATATTGATAACGGCAGATGACGATGTATATTATCCAAGGAACTGGCTTGAAGGATTTAAAAGGGCATATTATAATGACACATCAAAAATATACTGTTATCGGGCGCATGGAATAGTATTGGAAGAAAATGGAGAAATAGCGCCGTATGAGACATGGGAGAATTGTGTAAACATCAATAGACACACAAGCCGTTTATTTCCTACCGGCGTAGGTGGAATACTGTACCCGCCACATTCGCTGGGAGAAAAATGTTTAAATGAAGAAGAATTTATGGCATTGGCGCCGGATGCTGACGATATATGGTTTTGGGCGATGGCAAAATGTATGGGAACAAAACATGAGATAATAGAAAACCGCACTATAAAAAGATTTAGAAGCATTGATCCTGAAGAAAATTTAAAGGGATTATGGGTAAAAAATACGAAAACAGGTGGAAATAACAGACAAATAAAAGCAATCATCGAAAGATTTCCGGATATAAAGGAAAAATTAAAATAAACCAGCGGTCTGCGTTACTGTTCTTCCCCACATAAGCATTTAACCCGTCTTCCGACGGATAGACATAGCCTGTTTTGAACCGATTTGTCGTTAGAGTTGCGGCTTGCCTTTCACTGTTTTACCATGACAGGGCGTCGAGGGCGTCCGTATTTTCGTTTCCGCCATATCCCGCAGATCATCCCTCCACCTGCCCAAAGCAGTATGGGGAGCAACACGTTGATGAGTTGCCACCGGGTCAATCCGTCGTTTAGCTTTTGTTTGTCGAGCATACGGAGCTGAAATTCGCGATTGCGCAATTTCATCAGTCCGGCGTCATCCGTCAGATAGTTGAGGGCATTCACAAGAAAATCCTTGTTGCCGAATGTTTGCCGGCTGTAGCGGTCGTGGCCGAGCGGTTGGGCGGGAACGGCGCCTTGCGGAGTCTGTCGAACGTCATTGACGGCAATGTCCCCGTCGGAGACTACTATCATTTTGGTATGTTTTCCTTTCTGCAACGGTTTTTCGTCGATTTCCGGAAACAGGTGCCTGACGCTCCGGCTTCTAAAGAGCGAAGGAAATTGCCCTTCCAACAGAACGCCGACGATCAACGACCGGTTGAAGTGTTGCCGTTCGATGGGTTTTTCTACTTCATCCAGCCGTATCATGCACGGGGTAGCGCTGATGCGGGCAAAGGGCGACGTTTGCAACAGTACCGTTTTACGAATACCCGAATCCGTTCCTACCGTGTCGATATGGCCGGCGTAACGTAACCATATCGGATTCAACCGTCGCGTAATCATGCTGTGGGGCGATGGCTGAACGAGCGGATGATAAAGCCAGGGAGCGGGAGTAGGCTGAGATGTCCCGTCGGAAAGGGTCACCACGATGGGATTGTTCACAATGTCCTGTACCAGTTGCGGATTCACACGGACGCCATAAGTAAACAGCTGATCTTCGAGATTAAGTTGCGAAGCCAGCGCAAAAGTAAAACCGGAAGCATAGAGGCTGTCCGTATGGGCGTCAATGCCATCCAGCAGCCACAGCACTTTTCCGCCACGCATGATGTACCTGTCTATCACATATTTATCTTTTTCATCGAAGGGTGTAGTCGGACGGGTAATGATAACGGCTTTGTAGCTGTCCAGCACGTCCAATCGTCCATTGATGGTCTTCCTTTCCACGTCGTAGAAGTTGGCATATTCAAGCCCCAAATCATAGGTTTCGGCTCTGCCGGGTTCTCCGTGGCCTGTGATAAAGGCCACTTTCCCTATGGTGTCGGAGGAAAGCGCATATATGGTGCGGATAAGTTCATATTCCAGCGATTCCAGCGAAGCGTTCAGCACCACATCCGATGACTGCACACGATTGTTGTTCAGCAGATTAACCGCTGACATCCTGTCCTTGTAGGTAATAATGGCGCCCGGAAAGAGTTGCTGTTGCGAAAGGCTCCCGTCTCTGTTTTTCCTGTTGACGGTGACACTGCGCAGTCCTGTCTCGTTGAGTTCGGCGTAAAACTGATCGCGTTCATCCGGTTTGACGTCTCCGGCAGGATCAAAAAAATGGCAGATCAGCCGGTGGCCGGCATAAGTCTTGAACTCGTCGAGCATCTCGCGTATGCCGGTACGCAACTTACGGAATCCCGGCGGTAAATCACCTTCCAGATATACGTTCAGGTGCAGCGGCGCATCCAGATTCCGCAATATCCGACGGGTTTCATGGGACAGGGTATATCGTTTTTCGGCCGTAAGATCGATCCGAAAAAAATAACGGGACGAAACCAGCGCCAAAAGCGCGATCCCTCCCACCCAAAGTACACATTGGCGAATATCTCTCTTCTTCACTTTCAAAAACTTTACGCTTGACTATACGTAGGAAGTTTCGTCCCAGCCGAGTTTGATCAAATGGATTTTCGACGGATCGGCGTTGCCGAGATGGAAGCGCGTATCTGCTGCCGAGATATGTTTGGCGGGAGGATTCAACGGCCTGTGTTCGCCAAAATATTCGTTCCGCTTGCTTTCAAGAATTTTTAAGCCTGTTGCATCCACCGCTACGGGATCGAATCCGAGTAGCAGCCCGTTGTATCTCCACGTAAACTCTTCAGAAAATTGCGTGGGCGCCGTGTGATGAAACTGGGGGGTGAACATCACCAGTATGTGCAGCCGCGTTTTCCCTTTCACTTCCGGCAAATCGTACAGCGCCGCCAGACCGGCGCAGGAATCATCGTGGTAGGAGGATGGTTTGGGCGAAAACATGATGTAATTTTTAATCAGGGTGCCTACGCCCGACCATGCATGGGTGCGCATGGGGCGGATGTTGATCAGAGCGGTAGCTCTCCGGAACACGGGATCATTCAGTACACCGCGGTCGTTGATGCTGAAATTTTCTTCTTTCACGCCGGTGGCCAGCACTTTTTCTTTCAGTATCTCTTCCATTACGGCAGGAGTAGGGAATTTGTTCCATGCGTTGGTTTTCACGCCTACCGTATCGTCTGCCGAAACAATGCTTTTCCATGCCTGACCGGCATTTTCCTTATCGGTCAGCCTGCACAGGGCTTCGTCCAGCATCTGCCGGCAAACGGCAGGATCGGGCTTGTCGCCCGCAAACAGGTTACGGTTACGGATGAGCACTACCGTCGAACTGTCGCTTCCCGGCTCGCCTGCCCATGCTTTTCTCATAACGGACGGAAGCATCAGGCCTCCGGCTGTCGCTATGGATGTTTTCAATAAATCTCTACGTGTGATGTTCATAAATATGATAAATTTAAAAGGTTACATTTTTGAAATAACGGCTCGGAACAATTCTTCCGCATCATCTTCGGACGGACTGTTGAAGATGGCTCCCAGCCGGTTGCCGTTGTGCCATCCGATGAACCATGTCCTGTCTTCCAGCCTGACTGCCTTGCCGTTGTCTGCTTCGGGCGCGTATCGCTGCATAAACCGGCGGTATGCCGCTGTTGTAGCATCTTCATGCGGATATTCCACCAGCAGGAGATAGGTGCGCCGGTCCGGCGAACCGTATTTTGCCAGTACGGCATCGGTCTGTTCGTTGATGTTCAACAGGTCGAAATCGGCGATAAAGAAATAGGCGTTGAGCCAGATGTAATGATGAAAATAAAGCATTCCGCCGTCTGCAAGGCCTTTTGCCGGCAAAAGGCCGACAATACCGGGGATTTTGCCTTCCTGCGGGATGGCTTTGTCCGCTGTTTCCGCCAGAAAGCGGATGGCGGCGGAACTTTCGGGAGTCGCCCTGCTGCTGCTGATGACGATGAAATACCGGTCTTTCCAGAAAAGGGTGGCTTCCGGATAACTCAACGAACCCTGTCCGTACGCATGTTCGTCTCTGTCGCGGCTTTGGGTATATACGCCAAAAGCATTGCGGGATTCCGTCATCTCGTAAATTTCTATCGTAACATCAGGCTGGTTTTCGGCAGTGTACCGGTAGCCGCGCATGCCCGCCAGCCCGTACGACAGATACATCTCGGCAGCGCCGTTGATGTATTCGTACAGGTTATCCGGCGTATGGTTCAATGGTTCCGAGACACGGTAGGATTGAAAACGTTCCGGTAACTGTTCTACGGGATGTTGCGAAGGTATTGTACTGCACATCATTAATAAACCGATAATGGAAGTTGGCATACTGTTTTAAAGTTCGGTGAAAAGCGGTTATTTCCAATATTTGTCCACAAATTCCTGCCGGATATTCACCTCTTCGGGCTTAAAGTGTTTGGCAAAAAGCCCCCATGCCTCGTCAAGCATCTCTGTAGTATTGATGTTCACGTCGATAGCCAGCAGGCAGGTGGCGTAGTCTTTGGCGAAAGCCAGCGCCCGTTCGTCGTAGTTGCTCAGGTCAAAGCCGTTTTCGAGTTTTGTTTTGGCGTTGGCGGCGTCGGAGTAGAGGCGCACGGCGGCGTTCATCACCTGCGGATGATCTTCGCGCGTTTTTTTGCCGATAACGAGTTGTTTCAGGCGCGAGAGGCTGCGGAACGGATCGATGATGACCTTTCCCACATCGCTGTCGCGGCGCAGGAAAAGCTGTCCTTCAGTGATGTAGCCCGTGTTGTCCGGCACGGCATGGGTGATGTCGCCGCCCGAAAGCGTTGTTACGGCGATGATGGTGATGGAGCCTCCTTCGGGGAACTGCACCGCCTTTTCATAAATCTTTGCAAGGTCGGAATAGAGCGAACCGGGCATGGAATCCTTCGACGGTATCTGATCCATGCGGTTGGAAACGATGGAGAGCGCGTCGGCGTAGGAACTCATGTCGGTGAGCAGCACCAGTACCTTCTCGTTTCTGTCCACCGCGAAATATTCGGCGGCGGTCAGCGCCATGTCGGGGATGAGCAG
>JAISWE010000166.1 GCA_031271175.1 Bacteroidales bacterium
GTAGCAGTGTACCAAACAGCCGCTGTATGGAAGGATTTTCAAAATATACGCTCCATGAAGCTGCATTTCGATGCGCAGGGCGGCGCGGTGGATCCCGATGAAATAGAAGTCACCTACGATGCGGCGGTGGGAACGCTGCCCTCTCCCACCCGCGCCGGCTACAGTCTCAGGTGGTTCACCGAAACCAACGGCACAGGGATGGAATATACCGCCGCCACCGTATATAACGTTATCGGCGATCTCAACCTGTATGCCGCATGGACGGCCAACACCTACACGCTGTATTTCGATGCGCAGGGCGGCGCGGTGAATCCCGATGAAATAGAAGTCACCTACGACGCGGCGGTGGGAACGCTGCCCTCTCCCACCCGCGCCGGCTATGCCTTTGCCGGATGGTTCACGCTGCCGGACGGCCACGGCGATGAATATACCGGCGCCACCACCTACGGCACGGCGGATCACCTCATGCTGTACGCATACTGGTTCGGTATTTCCCGCATCACCGTTGGCGGCGAAGCGGCGCAGAGGACGGACGCCCTCCGGTGGCAGTACCGCATCCCGTGCGCAACGGCTTCCCAAAGCGTTGCGCTGAACGTGGAAACAGGATCAGGATATGCGGGCGCTGTGGTCGCCATACAGGGACAGGCGGGCGCCGTCCGCACGCTGCCGGAGGGCTACGGCGAGCAGCTCCTTGCCGTGGAAGTCTCCGCGCCCGGCTTGCCTGCCGTCGTCCACACCCTGACGGTGCAGCGTCCCGTCCCCTCCGACGCGGCCTACTACCGCCACTGGGACGATGTGCTGGAGGTGCCGGGCGAGATAGACGGCGTCGCCATATTGTCGGTGGTCTGGTACCGCAACGGCGTCGCCTTGGACGAAACCGCCCTCTACCTCACCCTGACCGAAAGCGGCGACTACCACGCCGTCCTTAACGGCGGCGCACTTGAGACCTGTCCGCTGACCATTGATGCGGTCAGCCCGCGAACCTTGCGGGTTTATCCCAACCCCGCTACGGACGCCATCACCCTGGAAAGCGACGAGCCGCTCGGAGTGACGGACATCTTCAACACCGCCGGCGAACGTATCTACCGGAACGATTTCCGTGAACAGACAAGGGTGGTCATCCCCGTGTCGGACTTCCCGAAAGGCGTCTGCCTGATACGCACCGGCGGAAAAACGCTTAAATTAGTGATTAACGATTAATGAAAACCCTGACAGAGGCGAGGGGATAAAAATAAAAAAGTCATGAAGAAGTTCATCTGTATCATTTGTTTCGTGCTGTGTAAATCGGTGGTCGCTCAGCCGTCCGACCCTATTTTGCAGCTCAACTCCGGTTTTCACACCGCACCTGTGCGGAGCGTTTCCACCGACCGCGAAGGGCGGTACCTGCTCACGGCGTCGGAGGACAAGACGGCTCGTCTGTGGGACGCCCGTACGGGAGCGGCCTTGCGGATTTTCCGCCCGCCCATTGCCTACGGTCTGGAGGGCAGCCTGTATGCCGGCGCCCTGTCGCCCGACGGACAAACGGCGGCGGTGGGAGGACATACCGGCGCATCGTGGAACAAAGCCGACAGCGCTGTAGTTACGGTAGGTAACTGGAAAGGCTATGCACGGAAAATGAAATACAGCGTCTATCTGTTTTCCACCGCCACCGGTGAAATGACCATGCACATCGACGGGCTGGAAGGAGAGGTGCACGACCTGAAATATGCTCCTTCGGGCGACTATCTGGCGGTAGCTCTCGGCGATGCGCGGGGAGTCGTCGTTTTCAATACGAAGGACGGAACGGAATTGCGCCGGCTGATAGGCTACGGCGGCGATGCAAGGCGATTGGCCTTTTCTCCTTCCGGCCGGTGGGCAGTAGTGGCCGACGATGGCTATCTCAGGCTGTACGACAGCAACTTTCGGCTAACGGCAGTCCGGTCGTTGGATGGCCGTCCGTCGGGCGTCGTCTTTCTGCCCGACGAATCCGTCGTTGCCGTGAGTTGCGAAGACAAGCGGCAGGTACTGCTGTTTAACGCGCTAACGGGCGACAATGCCGGCGCTTTCCAGCCATCGCTGTCGGCCGTCAAGGGTATTACCGCCCTCGCCTGCACCCCCGACGGCGCGATATGGTCGGGCGTTCATCTTCAAAACAACAGCGGCGTGGTGACGGTATGGAAAAACAGCCGTCGCACGGAAATTCCCGCTGCTTCCGCCGCCATCTCGGACATCAGCGCTTTGCCCGACGGCTCTATGGTATTCGCCACCCTGTGGCCTGAAACGGGACGCATCACCAGCGACTGTTCTGCCCCGACGGAAGGCGAAGAAAATACGGAAAGAGCCTACCTGAAGAAAGCGGAAATCCGTTCGGCGCCTTTCCGGCAGCAGGAACTGTTCCAGTTGAACGACGACGGCACGGAAATAGGCCTGAAAGGGGTGAGCCGCGACGTCCTGTTCTTTTCGCTGGCCACCCGCATGTTCAGAACCGGCGCCAACAGTTATCCGAGAGCGACCGCTTCCGCCCGCGATCTGACCGTTGCCGGATGGAAAAACAATACGAACCTCACCCTGAACGGCCAACCGCTCAACATCCTTGATGAGGGCGAAATCAGCCGATGCACGGATATCGCCGCCGACGGGACATGCGTGCTGACGGGTACCAACCAGCACGTCATCTGCCTCGACCGCACAGGCGGCATCCTGTGGAAACGGAGCCTGCCCGCCGAATGTGTTGCCGTCAAAATAGCCGGCAACGGACGAGTAGCCGCCGCCGCGCTGGACAATGGCATGTATTTGTGGCTCGACATGAAAGAGGGAATGCCGCTGATAACGCTTTTTGCCCATCCCGACAATACCCGCTGGGTACTGTGGACGCCCGACGGCTACTACGACTGCGCCGCCGGAGCAGAAGACCTCATCGGATGGAACCTGAACCAGGGGCAAGGCAAAGCCGCCGCCTTCTATCCGGTAGCACGCTTCCGGAGCGCCTTTTACCGCCCCGACATGATCGACCGCCTGTTGCAGTTCGACCGTACGCAACTTGCCCAACACCTGCGAGAGGAACAGGGAACCGACACACCGGAAGAGGAAAGACCCAATATCGCACAGACCTTGCCCCCCGAAGTCAGGATCGTTTCCCCGCAGCCGGAAAGTTCCGTCAATCTACGCCAGGTCAAAGTGAATTATCTGGTCGATCCTTCCGGCAAAGAACCCGTAGAATCGGTGAAAATACTGGTGGATGGCCGACCGGTACAATTGTTGACATTCATCAGGGAAGGCAACAATGAGGCAACGGTGGATATTCCCGACCGCGACTGCGAAATCTCGGTCATTGCCAAAAACAAATTTGCTTCCGGCGTTCCCGCTACCATCAGGGTAAAATGGACGGGCGCCCGCGAAGAAAATCTGTTCAAACCGAAATTGTATATTCTTGCCGTGGGAATCAGCCAATACAGGGACAAAAACCTTACCCTGCAATATGCAGCCAAGGATGCCGGCGACTTTGCCCGCGTGATGACGAAACAGCGAAGCCTGCTATACGGGGATGTCCAGGTCAAGTTGCTGACCGACCATAAAGGCAGTAAAACCGCTATTCTGGAAGGGCTGGAATGGATTCAGCGAGAAACGACCAGCAAGGACGTAGCCATGATCTTCTTTGCCGGACACGGCCTGAACGACAATGCCGGCACCTTTTTCTACATGCCGGTGGAAGCCGATGTGGAACGGCTACGCTCCACCTGCGTCAATTATATGGAGATCAAACAAACAGTAGCCTCCGTCGCCGGAAAGGTGATTCTTTTCATGGACGCCTGTCACTCCGGCTCTGTGATGGGTAACACCACACGCCGTTCGGCTATTGACATCAACGGCATCATCAATGAACTGTCGAGTGCGGAAAACGGAGTGATCGTATTCACCTCCTCCACCGGACGGCAATATTCGCTTGAAAATGTCGAATGGAACAACGGCGCTTTCACCAAAGCGCTGGTAGAAGGAATCGACGGAAAAGCAGACCTGTTCGGTCGCAACCAGATATCCATCAAAACGCTGGACGCTTACATCACACAACGGGTAAAAGATTTAACCAAAGGCCAACAGGCGCCTACCACCATCATCCCCTCCAGCATTCCGGATTTTCCGATAGCCATCACGCAATGAAATTATCCATTGTCAATGGTCAATGGATACCAGCCTTACCGGGCCTATCAGTCCGGAGGGCAACAAAGGCGTTTCTTCCTGTTTTTCTCACTTTTTTCTGATTGTTTTTAGATCAGTTTAATATATAGTGTCTGCTCGAAAACTATTATATTGTCTGAAAATTTTCGTACAGTCGTCATTGCGTTTACCATGACACTTTTCATAACTACATGTTTTCGAGTGGATTCATCCCGCAGGGACTTCGCTTTATTAACCGTATGCTTTAGCTTACGGACGAGCAATCACATCAGCCCACAGATTTGCACAGATTAATACAGATTGCACAGAATTGTATGCTTTAGCTTACGGTTGGTCAATCACATCAGCGACTAAGTCCCGCAGGGACGACACATCAGGGGGGAGTATCTGTTTCTACCAATTGAGAAAAAACAGGAGCATTCCGGATTTTCCGATAGCCATCACGCAATGAAATTATCCATTGTCAATGGTCAATGGATAGCAGCCTTACCGGGCCTATCAGTCCGGAGGGCAACAAAGGCGTTTCTTTGGTGAATTTGACAACGTTGGTTTTCGTATAACGTCGGTTTTCGGGTAAAAACAGATCACCGATGATGCGGTTAGGCCACAAGTTCACGATTGTCACTTCCAGCGTATTTTCGCCTTTTTGCAGCCATTCGGTGATGTCGCCCGCAAAAGGCTTTTTCCACCATACGCCGGCTGCCTGTCCGTTGATACGGACTTCGGCAAGATGGTACAACTCTCCCAGATCAAGCAGGAAACGGGTATCGCCGGTGACGGCGTTGTCTAAAACAAAGCTTTTGCGATAAACGGCGGCGCCGGAGTAGTACTTGATGCCGGAGTCGGCATGTGCAGTCCATGAAATCGGTTCTGGAAATACGATACTTGCAGGTGCGCCCCAGAGCGGATCAAAAGATACCTGCCACTCTCCGGCAAGTTGCCGGTCGGAATGGACAGCGGCGGTGATTTTTTTTGTCTTGCTTCCCTGTGTTAACAGGAATGTTCCCGTTCGGCAGAAGCTGAGTTTACCGTCGGGCAGGTACATGAACGGCGGACTGTCCAACGGCAAAGACGGCAGGGGAAAGATTTCCACCCCATTCATTTTGATCGATGTAACGGGTTGAGATTTTGCCGGTCGGCGAAAAACCACAAACACCGAACCGAATGGGTCCAGAAACAGCGGCACGGAGGTTTGCTTGCCGGATCGGATATAGACATTCACCGGAAGCGTTTTACCGTTTTCGGGATACCATATCTCCGGCTGCCGGTCGGCGACACGGAAGGAACAGCGGAGATATTCGGGACGTTCCAGACGGTTGGCAATATAGTAGATTTCCATGCTGTCCGTTGGAAAGCCGCCGTTCTCGGGTACAAAACCCGGCGCCGTACGGTGTATATAGTCGATATGCGCCGGCTGTATGCCACGGTCGCCGGACGAGGCATAACTGCTCAAATATTCAAAGTCGGGAACTGTGCCGAGGGCTGTCAGCGTTTCACGGATGCTGCGTCCCCATACGATTTTTCCCTTTCCATAACTGTTCTCGGTAATGCTTATTCCGTCTATTTTTCCCCACAGGCGGCCGGCGAGTTCATTCAGCCGTTTTTGGGCGGCGGCGTCATGTCGCAGGCCTGTGGCGGTTTCGGGTTTGGGGCCTATTACGGTTGCGCCGTTTTTCACCATTTGTTCTATTTTTTCCAGCACCTGTATGTTCATGGCTTGTATTTCGGGCAATACCAGTACCCGATAACTCATGCCGTCGGGCAGGTATATTTTTCCGTTGCGTGCCGACATCCGTTCCAGCAGTACGTCGGTATTGACTACATCGTAGTCGTAGCCTTCGCCGAGTCGCGGATCAACATGTTTGAGCGGCACCTGATTGGGGGTATGATCGCCGTAGTAAAAGGCGACGTCGGCCACGAAAAGCCCCTGCGAGAGCATCAGCGAATTG
This sequence comes from Bacteroidales bacterium, assembly GCA_031271175.1. Lineage (GTDB taxonomy): Bacteria > Bacteroidota > Bacteroidia > Bacteroidales > UBA4181 > JAIRLS01. Next base: position 6,105 of record JAISWE010000166.1, read on the forward strand.
CGTGCTGTCCAGTCAAGAAAGGCTTTTCCCTGTTTCCACCATGTTACATTCGGATTGATGTGCGTGCCTGCAAAGTATTCGTTGCCGGGCAGTCCGGCTTCTTTGGGCGAATGGGTGAAAGTGTGGATGACAAAGCGGTTCATTCCCTCGCAAAAGACCCTGTCCATGGTGGGTTTCAGCATCCACGGATCGCGTTCCCAATGAGGTCCGATGGTTGTAGGCCCTTCCGCCTGCATAAAACGTTTGCCGTAAATGTGCGCCGCCGATGCTCCCTGCTTGATATACAGGCGTCGATGCGGTTCTACGCGGTGGGTATTGGCAATAGCCCAAAATTCACCCATCGGAATATCGCTTTCCCCAAGATTCTTCAGTGCGTCGATGGGGGCGGGATGCGGGCCTCCCGATTCGGGATGTACGCCGATACCGTAGGAGTGAGCCAGTTCCTTGAGTCGCCGGTAGTGATTCCGTAAAATCAACTCGGCGACAGTACGACGGAAATCATACAGAAACCGTTCGGAGACATCGTGGTTTTCAATAATTTTACCGGCAATGACCGGCAAATATTTTCTGATTTCATATCCGTTAATGTCTGCGAATGCTTTTTCCATCAGTGGCGTCCAGTTCGCTGCGCCCAATTCCCAACTGTCGTCGTGGAGATAGCGCAGGCTTTTGCTTCCGTATGACCGGAGTTGGCGAATCAGGGGAAGGACGGCATGGTTAAACTGCACATCCGTAGCTTCGGCGCTCATGTAGTCGATGGCTAATCCTCCGGCGCCGGGGCTGTGAGTGGAAACTTTAACGCCCGTGCCGGTGTGTCCGAAATGCATAATGACGTAACGCCCGTCGGGAACATTCCACCGGACATGGCCGTCGTTGTCCACATGCCGGCTGATATCAATGACGTCGTCCGTTCGGGCATGACAGCCGGCAAGCTCGTCCGGCAGAGGACGGATCAGCGTTTGCCAGTCGTAACCCAGACCGTTGGATGTTTGCGGTATGGAAATACTGCGTATCGCCTTGATGACGATTCGTGGTAAGGGTTTTACCGTTTCGGCGTCCGGTGCAAGTTGGAGTGCAAGTGTAGCTACATGCCGGAAATAAGGCTTGTCGGCGCCGTTGAATGTAAGCAGCCCGTCTGGCAAAGGCAATTGCTCGTCGAGCAACTGGCCGCCTTCCACGGATATTTCACTCCAGACCAGTTTCTGCGAGGCATCGTCCGGCGTTACCCAGGGGCCGCCGTCGTTCCATCCGCTGGTGATGTTCAGGCTGATTTCCATTCCGAGACTGTCGGCAACCCTGCACGACCATGCAAACAGATCGCACCACTCCGGCGTCATGAAACCTTTGCCCGGTTGTGTGCGCAGCACGGTGTTGTGGTAGCTCGCTTTTCCCGTATAATATCCGGAACTTCCGGCGTCGAAAACAATTGCCCCCATGATGCCGGCCTGCTGCATGGCGATAAGGTCATCCGTAATTCCCTGTTTGGTAATATAACCTTCCAGCCACCACCAGAACGCTCTTGCGCGGGCATAGTGCGGCGGATCGGCAAAACACTTTTCCATTTGCACACAAGGCGCAAAGGGAACGGAAAAGGAGGAAACAGCGTCGGTCTGGCAGTATATCTCCATGTGTGCGAAGCACAATAAACCGACGGCAATGGAATAAAAGTATGATTTCATTGTATTTTTTATATTTTTTCTGACAGTTTCAAAGTTACTGTTGGTTAGTCCTATCAGGCTGCGAAATTCGGTGTAGTTGTGTACGATGGCGTCTGCCATTTCGCCGATGATCGGGTTTTTAAAATGTTCAAAGGCGATGCAGCGGAATCCTGCATGTTTGGCGCCGACAACTCCCACCGGAGAGTCTTCCACTACAAGACATTCTTCGACGGTTTTGCGGATGTGAGCGGGAACGAGGCTGTAGTCCTTTACCTTGCGGATGGGATGTTCACAGATTTCACGTCCGCAAATGACATCAAAATAAACGGATACTTCCATTTTTTCAAGCAGATATTGAGCGGCAACATTTGAATTGGCCGTGGTAAGCGCCAAATAATAGCCTTTTTCCCTGATTTCCCTGATGGTTTGCTTCATTCCGGGATAAGGACGACAGAACCGGTCGAGATGTTGCATGTAGTAGGCCTGGCGTTGCCGGACTATTTCCCGTGCCTGTTCGGACGGTATTTCGGGGAAATATTTGCTGATAAATCCGTCGCCGGAATGCCCTGCAAGGTCTTCCATGGTACATCGGCTGCGCAGGTCAATGCCTCTTTCTGCAAAGATGTCGCAGTATGCTTCGTAACGGCCACTTTCGGTGTCGGCAATAACGCCGTCGAAATCAAACAGGAAAGTGGTAATATTCTTTAAATCCATAAGTGATGCGGAAAAAGATGTTCATTAAAAAGACATTCCTATGCGGAGTAAAATATGGTTGGATGTAATTCTGCTGTGGTCTTTTGTCATACCTGTGAACATGTTCATGAAGGAGAATCCGCCGATGACGGCTGCGTCGCCGCCGATCGGATAACACAGTCCGCCGCCGATATGGTAGCCCAGGGCAAAAAGGCGGGTGTTCCGTTTCACATTGACGTTTCCATGGAAGATATGGGTAGCGGAGGAAGCATCGTAAAGGGAAAAATCGGATTTTGCACGAACCCTGATCATCGGATCGAATCCCAGATCGACATAATACTTGAATCTTCCTATGGTAGGAGTGTTCATTTTTATTCCTGCGGGAACAGTCACGTACTGCAATTTGTACAGCACATCGGAATTGGCTTGCAGCATGAAGGAGGAAGAATTGGTTTTCAGTTCCGTCTCAGAACGGTAACGTAGCGTCCCTCCGGTCATGAACAGGGCAATTCCCGAAGCAAAGGCGTAGTGTTTGGCGAAATAGTAATCGGTCGTCAGGCCGACATTCAACCCGACCCTGATTTTTTCGGGAGACACTTCATCCTGTCGATCGGATTTCAACCATGTCAGTACGGGACTAAGCTGTACGCCAAACCGGAAACGCTGAAAATCCTGTCCATTTGCAGCGGAAAGCCAAAGTAATCCGCACAGAAACGCGGAACATTTACGGGAAAAATATTTACTCATGCCGCATGGTATTTTCTATTTCATCGACGGTTTTCGGAATGGTTTTTCCCAATACGCGGCATCCTTCGCCTGTAATCAGGAGGTCGTCTTCAATACGTATTCCGCCGAAATTCCGAAATGGTTTCAGCGCTTCGTAGTTGATAAAATCCCGGAATTTTCTTTCGCCTTCCCACTGATCTATCAATGCCGGGATGAAGTAGATACCGGGTTCGTCGGTCACCACGAAGCCTTCTTTGAGCCGTCGTCCCATGCGGAGGTTTGACAGACCGAACCGGCGACTGCGTTGTATGTCGTCGCCATATCCCGTGTACTGTTCACCCAGACTTTCCATATCGTGCACATCCAGTCCCATCATGTGGCCTATGCCGTGCGGGAAGAAAAGGACGTGTGCGCCGGCATCCACGGCGTCGTCCGCTTTTCCTTTCATCAGCCCCATCCGGATCAGTCCGTCGGCGATGATGCGCGCTGCCGCAAGGTGAACTTCAAGGAACGGTACTTCCGGTCTGCACGTTTCGGCTACTTTTTGATTCGCTTGCAGTACGATTTCGTACACGGTACGTTGCCGTTCGTCGAATCGTCCGCTAACGGGGACGGTTCGGGTGATATCGCCGGCATAGCCTGCCGCGGTTTCCGCGCCGGCATCGGTCAGCAGCAGATGTCCGTTTTGAAGCGTATTGTCGTGACGGTGATTGTGTAATGTCTGGCCATTGATGCTCAGGATCACGGGAAAACTGACGGTTCCGCCGTTCGAAAGCGCAATGCGCTCAATGGCATCGGTCAATTCCTGTTCTGCCATTCCGGCGCGTGCATGGCGCATCACATAGGTGTGCATCAGGCAAGTAGTTTCGAGCGCCCGTTCGATTTGAGCAATTTCCTGCTCCTCTTTCACTGAACGCAGGCGAACTACTGCCTTGATGAGAGCTACGGAAGCTTTTTCTTTTTGCTCGTCAGGATGGATGCCCAGCAGCCTGAACAAATCTATGCTCGTTTCCCCCCGATAAGGCGGGAGAAAATGGATGGTACGCCCCGACTGTCTGATTTTTCCGAGCATATCCGGAAGCGTTGCGTAGGGAAAACTTTCGCCGATGCCGACGGACGCAGCCTTAGCCGCAATGGACGGCTGCTCCCCCATCCAAACGATGTCATCTATCGTGATGTCGTTACCGAACAGATATTCCCTGCCTTCGTCGAAATCAATGATTGCCGCCAAGTCAGGCTCGTTTAGACCGAAAAAATACAGGAACGAACTGTCCTGCCGAAATGGATAACAGTTGGCGGCATAATTGAACGGAGATTCCCTGTGCCCAAGGAAAAGCGCCACACCGGAATCTGCCGTTTCGCGCAACGCCGCCCTTCTTCTTTGATAGGTATCGATGGAAAACATCATTGGTTGTTTTTGCAAAGTTAGGATTTTCTTTTGAAAAAGTAAAAAAAAGGAAAAAATTAGGTGCATTTCAAATTGTCGTACCCGCTAAATGGCGCTTCTCACAAGCGTTTTAATCCGCATGGCAACTTTTCCCCACAAAACAAAAATTTTGAGCAAAATTAGCCTGTATTTGAAAAATTAATCAACAATACTTCATTTCTCTGAAATAGAAAAGGATCATTCTGATCCTGTCGTACAGTTGCGGCATCGATCGGCTATATTTTTTTTAAAATATTTCATTTCTGATTTTTATTTCTTTTCTTTATTTCTTTTCTTTGCAAAAATAAATAAAAAAGGAAATAAGATGAAGATTTATTACAATAACATCAATGTCAGGAAGATGAAGCCAAGTATTCTTTTGGATATGATCCTGTTTTTTATTTTTCTCGGCGCAACTGAAAATTTAATCGCTCAGGGAGAAAAGAATAAAAATATTCATTGGAATTACCTCTCTTTCAAGGACAAAAAAGATATTTACAGCTATTTTAGCTATCATCCCAATGCGTCGGTCATTATCAGCGGACACCGGGGCGGACGTGAGAAAGGATTTCCGGAAAACAGTCTGGAAGGCCTTCAAAACGTACTGAAACAAATGCCTGCCATATTCGAAATCGATCCACGTCTGACCAAAGACAGCGTAATCGTGCTGATGCACGATGCCACCCTCGACCGCACTACCACTGCTTCCGGCAAACTGTCCGATTACACATGGGCGGAATTGCAGTCGGTAAGGCTGAAAGACAGCGAAGGCAATGTGACCGGCTTTAAAATTCCCACGCTCGAAGAAGTAATAATATGGAGTAAGGGAAAAACGGTTATCAATCTGGACAAAAAAGATGTTCCGCCCCACATGATTGTTGACCTGATCAAGAAACACAAAGCGGAAAAACACGTGATGATAACGGTACATACGGGCGCTCAGGCAAGATATTACAGCGACCGCCTGCCCGGCATCATGCTGTCGGTCTTTTCGCGCAACGAAAAAGAATATGAAGACATCAGTTTTTCAGGCGTACCGTGGCATACCATGATTGCCTACGTAGGTCACACCATAGACAAAACCAACCGGCAAGTGGTGGAGCAACTTCACGCAAAAAACGTCCGCTGCATGGTGTCGTACGCTCCCACACACGACAGGCTCAAAACCAAAGAAGAACGGGAAAAAGCGTATAAGGAAGACATCAAATGCAGGCCGGATATCATCGAATCGGATATCCCAACGGAAATCGGAGAAGTGACGCTGAAACAACGATGAATAAAAAACCTGCCAAAGCTATCATGTCAAGAATCGAAAAAGCGCTGAAAGCAGCGAGAGAAACCAAAGCCTTGCGTATCGGAAAAGGCGAACTGAAATATGTGGCCGAACTTTTTCGGGAACAGTTTCCGGGGAAACGCGCTGTTATTGTGGCAGACAGCAATACATACGGGGTAGCGGGAAAATATGTCGCCGAAAAGTTGAAAAATGCGGGCATTGCCCAGGAAGAGGCTTTCATTTTTACCGATTCCGACCTGTATGCGGAATATGCCTACGTGGATGCACTGACCGCCCGTTTGAAAACCACCGACGCCATTCCGATCGCCACAGGCTCCGGCACCATTAACGATATAACCAAACTCTCGTCGCACCTGACAGGCAAGCCGTACATGTGCGTGGCCACCGCCGCCTCTATGGACGGATATACCGCTTTCGGCGCTTCCATTACAGCCGACGGCGCCAAACAAACCTTTACTTGTCCGGCTCCGCAGGCGTGTCTTGCCGATATCGACATTATCTGCAAGGCGCCTGCCGAAATGACGGCTTCCGGCTATGCCGACCTTTTCGCCAAGATTACCGCCGGCGCCGACTGGATTCTGGCCGACCGGCTGGAAGTGGAAGCCATCGACCGGCAGGCTTGGAGCATTGTTCAGGATGGACTGCACGACGCGCTGTCCGATCCGGAAGGGGTGAAAAGAGGAAATCCCACAGCCATCTCCCGCCTGATGGAAGGGCTGATGCTGGGAGGCTTTGCCATGCAATGGGCGCAGTCGAGCCGTCCCGCCTCCGGCGCGGAACACCAGTTCAGCCATTTGTGGAACATGGAACATCACCTGCACAATGGACAGCATGTGTCGCACGGTTTTCAAGTCAGCATCGGAACGCTTTCCATCTTAGCTTTTTACGAACAGCTCCTGAAAACGCCGGTGAAACGGCTTCATATCAAAGACTGTTGCCGGGCATGGCCTACACAGGAAGAATCGGACAGGAGAGCGCTGGAAATGTTTGAAAATACCGACTTTCCGGAAATAGGCCTGCAAGAAACACGCGCAAAATATATCAGCCGTGAACAATTGGAATATCAACTCTATTTGCTGGTACGGCAGTGGCCTGAAATCAAAGTCTCGCTTACCGCTCAACTGGTATCCCATGCCGTAGCCCGACAAAGGCTGCAATTAGTCGGAGCGCCGGTTGAACCGGAACAGATCGGCATATCGAAAGAACGGCTTCGCGACACTTTTATCCGGGCACAGTTGATTCGAAGACGTTTCACCATCCTCGACCTTGCCGTCCGTATCGGATATATGCATCGGTGGATAAAAGCGATAGAACTGTGATCATATTTTAAACAAATTTGAAAGGATGAAAACATTCAAATATTGGCAAATACGCACTATCATTACTACCATGATAGGTTATGCCCTCTTTTATTTTGTGAGGAAAAATTTCAGTATGGCTATGCCCGGCATGGAGGCCGACTTAGGCATTTCCAAAACGAGTCTCGGTTTTTTCCTTACCATGTATGGCTTGATATACGGTATGTCGAGGTTTATCAACGGTATATTTGCCGATCGTGTCAATGCCCGCTTTCACATGGCAACGGGACTTGCCCTGTGCGCCATTGCCAATTTTTCCTTTGGCTTCGGAGAAGACATCGCCTCGTGGATCAGCGGCGAACCGTCCGGAACCCAGTTTACCAACGTCTTGATCCTTTTCATGGGCATTACGTGGCTGATCAACGGGATGCTACAGGGTTCCGGCTTTCCGCCCTGCGCCCGCCTGCTGACACACTGGATTTCGCCGAAGGAACTGGCCACCAAAATGTCGTGGTGGAACACCTCCCATTCCATCGGTGCAGGTCTTGTTGTCATTTTATGCGGTTATATCATGGGCAACATGGGCGTAGGCCCCAACCACACCGGTGCATGGCGGTGGTGTTTCTGGATACCGGCGGGCATCTCGTTCGCCGGAGCCATATTCCTGTTTGTCACCCTGAGAGATACCCCCTCTTCCGTCGGATTGCCGGAATTGGAAGGTACGAAAGTAACACTGAAACAACCGGCCGGCCGATCGACCAAAATAGACGCTTTCCTGATGGAAAAAGTTTTTGCCAATCCGCTGATTTGGATTCTCGGAATAGCCAACTTTTTTGTCTATGTAGTGCGGTTTTCCGTACTTGACTGGGGGCCTACCCTACTCAAACAGTCCAAAGGCGTGAGCATGGAACACGCCGGCTGGATAGTAGCCGTGTTTGAAATAGCGGGTATTTTCGGAATGATTGTTGCAGGATGGCTTACAGATCGTTATATGAAGGGACGGGCGCATCGTACCTGTGTTTTCTGCATGATGGGAGCCACCCTGTTCGTTTCCATCTTTTGGCTGCTTCCGACAGATGCGCCGGTATGGAGCATCTTTGCCGTACTTTGTGCCGTCGGATTTTGCATTTACGGTCCTCAGGCGCTCATCGGCATTGCCGCCGCCAATCAGGCGACCAAAAAAGCCGCCGCTACCGCAAACGGACTGACGGGAATTTTCGGTTATGCAAGCACTGCATTGTCGGGCGTCGGATTCGGCTATGTAGTGGAAACATACGGATGGGACTTTGCCTACATGGCCATTATTGCCATGGCGCTCATCGGAACAGGCGTATTCCTGCTGATGTGGAAAGCTAAAGCCGACGGGTACGAAAAATAATCAATAAGTCAAAAGAAAATATTACTTTTGCATCGTTGAATTCGGACATTTATGTATGGTTTGTTACGAAAAGAGCTTCGGGGATTTTTTTCTTCATTGACCGGCTATCTGGTGATAGTGGTGTTTCACGCGGTCACCGGACTATGCCTGTGGGTATTTCCCGGAGCGCTGAACATTCCCGAAAGCGGTTATGCGTCGCTGGACGGTTTGTTTTATCTCGCTCCGTGGGTGTTTTTATTTTTGGCGCCGGCTATTACCATGCGATCGTTTGCCGAAGAGTTCAAGTCCGGAACCATTGAATGGCTATTAACCAAACCTGTCAGCGAATGGCAAATTGCAACGGCAAAGTTTCTGGCGGCAGTGATATTGATAGCGCTTGCTGTCCTGCCCTGTTTCATTTATGCCGTATCGGTCTGGTGGTTGGGCAATCCGCCCGGCAACATGGACACTGGAGCTACCTTCGGTGCATTGACGGGTTTACTGCTGTTGGGAGGTATCTATGCCGCCGTCGGTACATTCTCATCGGCGCTCACCGACCATCAGGCAGTAGCGTTCATCTCATCGGCCCTGTTATGCTTTATCTTTTATGAAGGTTTCGACGCACTGGCAGGGCTAATCACCGCCAATACCGCACAGGATATTATCCTGTGGATGGGCATGAAGGAGCATTACTCCTCTATCAGTCGCGGGGTGATCGACTTCCGCGATTTGATCTATTTCTTTGGCATGATGACGCTGTTTTTGTTGCTTACACGACTGAAACTGAAAAGCCGTAAATGGAAATAACCCTCATTCCGTTTTCCCATGATCACCTTTTATCGCCATACCTCCCTGCTTTCTCGCAATACCTTCGCCGTACCCGCCACAGCAGACACTTTTGTCGTATCGGATGATGTCGCCGAACTGACGCGCGAATTGCATCAACTTCACCGGAAAAACCTGCTTCCCCGCTCTATGCTTGTCCTGGGCGGAGGCAGCAATATTCTTTTCGTTTCCGATCCTTGCTGGGTAGTACATCCCGACTTCAAAGGCATTGAAATGGAAGAAGAGGACGAAAAGACAGTGCGAGTGCGGGTTTATGCGGGCGAAACATGGGACGATGTGGTGAAATGGTGTGTGGAACACAACTATTCGGGTATGGAAAATCTGTCGGCCATACCGGGTACAGTGGGCGCCTGTCCGGTACAAAACATCGGCGCCTACGGACAGGAAGCCAAAGATGTGATTGAACAGGTAGAAGTTTTCGACATAGCCGCAGGAAAGACGTGTTTTTTTAGCCGTAGCGATTGTGCGTTTAGTTATCGCGACAGTTTTTTCAAACATCACAGAGGCGAGTATCTGATTGTTTCGGTGTCTTTCCGGTTGGCCAAAATTTTTACGCCCCAACTGTCGTACGCCGGTTTGCAGGAAGAGATAGGCAACAGACCGGTTACCCTTTCGACGGTACGCGAAGCGGTGATCAATATCCGGCAGCGAAAACTGCCCGACTACACGATATTGGGGAATGCCGGAAGTTTTTTCAAAAATCCGTCGGTGCCTGTACGTCAAGCATGTCTTTTACAGCAAAGACATGCCTCCCTGCCGCTGTATCCGGCTGCCGAAGGCTACCGCAAAGTGTCGGCGGCATGGCTCATAGAACAGTGCGGATGGAAAGGCGTAAAAAAAGGAAATGTAGGCGCCTACAGTAGCCAGCCTCTTATTCTGGTGAACTACGGCAATGCGTCCGGAAAGGAGATCATGGATTTTGCCAATGAAATCATGGATTCGGTAGAGAAAAAATTCGATATCCGTCTGGAAACGGAAGTTCATCCGATGTAAGAAAAGGCTTGTGGCTTGCAGTGAACCGATATCTTTTAGGGAAAACGAATATACCTTTTAGGGAAAACGAATATACCTTTCGGGAAAAACGAATATACCTTTTGGGGAAAACCTATATACCTTTTGGGGAAAACCTATATACCTTTTAGGGAAAACCTATATACCTTTTAGGGAAAACCTATATACCTTTTGGGGAAAACCTATATACCTTTTAGGTAAAACCTATATACCTTTTGGGAAAAACCTATCTACCGTTGGGGCTAATCAAATCGACAGAGTACAATTAAGCTATAAAGCCGGTTGCTTCAAGGAATATAGTTTTACCCCAAAAGGTAAAATCGTTTTTCCAAAAAGGTATATTCGTTTTTCCTAAAAGGTATATTCGTTTTTCCCAAAAGGTATATTCGTTTTTCCTAAAAGGTATATTCGTTTTTCCCAAAAGGTATATACGTTTTTCCTAAAAGGTATATTCGTTTTTCCCAAAAGGGATATTCGTTTTTCCCAAAAGGGATATTCGTTTTTCCCAAAAGGTATATACGGATTTGCGCTTTATCTCACGACAAATTTGCAAACCTTCCATTGGCGGGCGGTTTTTATTCTGGCAAGGTAAATACCCGGGGAATAATCCGCCACGGACACGCAAAGAAGGGACGCCGCCGGAGCGCAATCTAATTTTAGCTGTCCTGCCGTGTTGTATATTTCAAGCTGTTCCATCGGAAGCGCTGTCCGAAAGGTGATGTATGCATCGGCGGGATTGGGATATGCTTCTATGGCCACAATGGATTGGGACGCGCCTGCCGACGTTATGCCGGGGATATCGTCGGGCGAAACGTCGATCACGCCGCGTATTTCCGTCGATACTTCGCCCAGCACACTTGCATTGACATTGACGCCTGTGTAGATCCTGATAAAATCGATGCCTTCCAGTTGCACCGGTTGTCCGTTTTCATCCGTTGCCCACGAGATGTCGAAGGCATCGCCACCGTTGCCTTCCAGCACGCCGACAGTGGCGGGATTGTCCGGCGTATAGGGAAAAGGGCTGGCATAAAACGGCAGATTGTCGGCATAGCCGTATTCCTGCGGGCGGATCATGATATAATGCGAGCTGTCGATGTTCATTGCTATCCGAGTACCGATAAATGTCACTGTTTCCTGCGGATAGTCGGGGAAATTTTGGGAGGTGGGGTAATATTCCTGTGGATGCTGCGGGATGTTTTTCAATTCTCCCGACTGTCCATGGTTGTCTGTCCATGTCACGTGTGCCGCTTGGTGGGGGTTGGCGTAGGTCATTTCGTAACGGTGCAGGGTGGCAGGGGCATGGTGGCGGCTGCCATTCAGTTCGTACCATTGGCTGTCGTCCGGGATACCGTTGCCGTTGGTATCTGCCATCACCATCACGACGCCCGGTTCGCTGGAATTGTCGAACGCATTTCCTACTACGGTGAAATCAACGCCGAAGGGGTTGTCCGGGTCGTTCCATACGGTATGGTCGAAGCCGAGTATAATGTATCCTCCGAAACCGCCCAGCGAAACGAATCCGTCAATGCCTCCCGTGATGCTTTCTGCGGCTTCGGGCGTTCCGATATGCGCCACGTTGATGAACTGTCCGGGTGCAGGCTTGTATTCAATCACGCGGTGGGCATACGGGCTTTTGCCTTTTTCTGCCGCGCGGCGTTCTTCCCATTTGTCGGTTGCCGGCTGGGCGGCAGCCGGAAGCCATGCCGCCAACAGCAGTAACCGGATGTATTTATATTTCAATGATGTCTCCACTGTTCAGCACATCATCCACACAACGCACGGAAGATACGGCTTTTTGCTGTTCGATCTGTTCTTCCATCAGCCTGTCGAAAGTGGGCGCTTCTACGGAACGAATGATGCCCATCGCCATCGGGAACAGCGGAGGCGTCATTTTGGCAATCATCATTTGAAGGGTGGGATCAGGATCGGAGGGGTTGTGCACGAGGATGTCGTCTATGGTGACGCCGTCTTTTCCCGGTTCTACCACTTCGAGATGCAGGCCGTTCAGCCGGATGCCTTTGCTTTTGTCTTTTCCGAAGAGCAGGGGTTGCCCCGCCTCAAGCTGTAGCTGATGCTCGTCGCGGACTTCTTTACTTGTTACCTGCGCATGGGTTTTGTCGGCAAAGATGATACAGTTTTGCAGTACTTCCACTATTGCTGTTCCGCGGTGCAATGCCGCCTCTTCCAATATCTCCGTCATGTATTTCGGGAGGTTGTCGGCGATGCGGGCGAAGAAAGTGCCTTGAGCGCCTATCACCAGATCAGCGGGATTGAAGGGCGTTTCCAGCGTTCCGTAAGGCGACGTCTTGGTGATCGACCCCATGGGCGTGGTAGGCGAAAACTGTCCTTTGGTGAGGCCGTATATCTTGTTGTTGAAAAGGATAACGGTCATGTCCACGTTGCGCCGGATGGCATGGATGAAATGGTTGCCGCCGATGGCCATTGAATCGCCGTCGCCGGTATTCACCCAGATGCTGAGGGAGGGATCGGCTATCTTCATTCCCGAAGCGATGGCGGCGGCGCGTCCGTGTATGCCGTGGAAACCATAGGTATCGACATAATAAGGAAAGCGCGACGAACAACCGATCCCCGACACCACCACAAAATTTTCCTTGCGGTAGCCGGTTTTCGGAAACACTTGCGCAACGGAACTCAAGATGGCGTGATTCCCGCATCCGGGACACCATTTCACCATCTGGTCGCTCATAAAATCGTTTTTCCCCAGCTCCGTATCACTTTTGGGGATTCTTTCGTCCGGTCTTTTCATTTTTGTTCATTAAGATTATCCGTCAGTTTCTGTACAATCTCTTCTACGAGAAAAGGCTGTCCCTGTACTTTGTTCATTTGTTCGTAGGCGAATTGCGGGTGTGTCATACGCAGATAGTTGACGAATTGCCCGTTGTTGAGTTCGCAGACGACTCTTTTTTTGTATTTCCCGAATATTTCGGCGGTGTTGGCCGGCAGCGGCATGATATGTCTGAAATGGGCATGTCCGGTTGGGATGCCTTTTTTGCGCATTTCTTCGGCAGCGGCATGGACGGTGCCATAGGTGCCTCCCCAGCTTACCAGCAGTAAATCGCCGTCGGGGTCTCCTTCAACGGACTGTTGGGCGATGTGGTTGGCCACCCGTTCTACTTTTTCTTTGCGAAACCGTACCATTTTTTCGTGGTTTAGGGCATCGGTAGAAACGCTTCCCTTGCCATCGGTTTTTTCCAAGCCTCCGATGCGGTGCAGCAATCCGGGCGTTCCGGGCAAAGCCCACTGCCTGACCAGTGTTTCCGGATCGCGGCGATAGGGCTGGTATTCGGTGTCGCCGGCTTGTGCTATGGGCGGGTTGATAGGAGGTAAATCTTTTACTTTTTGTATTTTAAACAATTGCGATCCATTGCCGATGTATCCGTCGCTCAGCAGGATGACCGGCGTCATGTGTTCCAAAGCAAGTTTGGCGGCTTCGTAGGCGGAATAGAAACAATCCGCCGGCGAGGATGCGGCAATGACGATACACGGGCATTCGCCGTTACGCCCGAAAAGCGCCTGATAAAGATCGCTCTGCTCGGATTTGGTGGGCATTCCCGTTGACGGCCCGCTCCGTTGCACATTGACAACCACCAGCGGCAATTCGGTGATGACCGCCAGCCCCAAGGCTTCGCTTTTGAGCGAAAAGCCGGGTCCAGAGGTGGTCGTAATGGCCAGCGAACCGGTGAAAGCGGCTCCGATGGCGGAACAGACGCCTGCAATTTCGTCTTCCGCCTGAAAAGTTTTTACTCCCAGCGCTCTGTATTTCGATAATTCCACTAAAATATCGGTCGCAGGCGTGATGGGGTAAGACCCCAAAAACAACGGACGTCCCGATCTTTCGGCGGCAGCCATGAATCCCCATGCCGTAACCATATTGCCGGTGACGTTGCGGTATTTTCCGGCGGCGAGTTGCGCCGGATTCACATGGATGGTAGAAGTTATCCACTCGGCGTGGTGTGCATAGCTGTAACCCGCCTCCAGCGCCAACCGGTTATAGTGCGCCACCAGCGGTTTTTTCCCGAACTTGTCGTCCAAGTATTGCCGCGTGGCGTCCAATTCCTTATCGAACAGTTGCAAGAGGATACCCAGCACAAACATGTTGCGGCTTTTGTCTTTGGTTTTGATGTCCGCATCGGTATCCGCCAAGGCTTCGCGCGTCAGGGCGCTGATAGGCGCTTTGAGTATCCGGTAAGCTTCGAGGCTGCCGTCGTTCAGCGGATGAGAGGTGTATCCCGATTTTTCCAGTGCATTCCTGTCGAAAGCGTCTTCGTTGACGATGATGGTAGCTCCCCGTTTGGCGTTTTCCAGATTGGCTTTCAGCGAAGCCGGATTCATCGCCACCAGCACGTCATAGCGGTCGCCGGAGGTATGGATTTTGTTTTTCCCGATATGAACCTGAAATCCCGAAACGCCGGCGACCGTGTTTTGCGGTGCGCGAATCTCGGCAGGATAGTCGGGAAACGTAGCCAAATCATTGCCCGACCGTGCCGCAGCTTCGGAAAACAACGTTCCCGTCAGTTGCATTCCATCGCCGGAATCGCCTGCAAACTTGATGACCGCCTCATCACAAATAATCACATCTTTCATGCCTTTTTATTTTGCGACAAAATTACAAAAAAACGGTCAGCTCCCAAAATTAAAGTATGAATTAGGGAGAGGTATTAGCAATGAAGCGATGCGAAAGAAGCAAGACATAACAGTTTCTCCGGTATCCTTACAGGGAGGTGAGCTAAGAAAGAAATTCCCGAAAAGGATAGATTTTCATCACCGCATGTCACCGACATCTGGGAAAGCTGGCGCTTTCCTGTTGGCTAATTCCTGTTTTCTAATTCCTTTCTGTTCAGTTTCTTTCCGGTCAGTTTCTGGATGTCTTTTACCATCGTGTATTCTTCCTGAGAGCAGAAGGTGAGGGCGGTGCCGCTATTGCCGGCGCGCCCTGTGCGTCCGATGCGGTGCACGTACGTTTCCGCTACGTCGGGCAGGTCATAGTTGATGACCATGCCGAGGTTTGCAATGTCAATCCCCCTTGCTGCGATGTCTGTTGCGATAATAACCCTGGTCTTTCCCGACTTGAAGTTGGTAAGTGCGCGTTGCCTTGCTCCCTGTGTTTTATTTCCGTGGATGGCCTCGCAGTATATTCCCTGCCTGTTCAGGACACGGGCGATCTTGTCCGCTCCGTGTTTGGTACGGGAGAAAACCAGTACGGCTTTTTCCTTTTCTTCATGCAATATATCTATAAGGAGTTTGCTTTTTTCGGGTTTCTCCACGAAATAGAGGCATTGTTCGATGGCATCCACCACCGATGCGACGGGAGCTACTTCTACTTTTACCGGTTTACTGAGTATTGTTTCTGAAAGGCTTGCTATTTCATCCGGCATTGTGGCGGAGAAGAACAGGGTCTGTCTTTCTTTGGGCAGCAAGGGCAATAAGCGTTTGATGTCATGTATGAATCCCATGTCAAGCATACGGTCTGCTTCGTCCAGCACGAAATGTTTGATGAACTTGAGGGAGATATATTTCTGATTGATAAGGTCGAGCAGGCGCCCGGGCGTAGCGATCAGCACATCCGTACCGCGTTTCAGGGAATCGACCTGTGGTTTTTGCCCCACGCCGCCGTATATTACCGTATGACGCAAGCCTGTATGTTGGGAATAGTTCCTGAAGAACTCATCGATCTGTATTGCTAATTCACGTGTAGGGGTCAGTATCAAAGCCTTGATTTCCCGTTTCCTGTCTTTATATTCCGGCTTGTTGAGATGCTGGATCAGGGGGATGGCAAAGGCTGCTGTTTTACCCGTCCCTGTCTGTGCAATACCCAACAGGTCGCATCCGCTGAGGGCAACCGGTATCGCCTGCTCCTGGATAGGAGTAGGTTTTTCGTAGTTTTTACTTGATAAAGCTTTTAAGATAGGATCTGAGATATTTAATTCTTTAAATGTCATATTTTACTGTAAATAATTTAATTTTTTCTGTTGCCCTGCAATGGCAAACTCTTCTTTTATATTGGCTATTACTTCTTTGACGCTTCTGATTTTTTGTGCCAGATAGGCATTGGCTCCTGCAAAGGCATAGCCTTTCTTCATATTACCCTGCGCTGCGTTATACAAAGCTTTGATAATACAATACGGGCTTTGGGTATAATCACAAGTCTTGATACAATGGAAAGGACAGGCTTTCGGCGTTTCGTTTCCCTGATTCGCGCTACGGATAAATTCTCCGTCGAAAGCGCGTCCGGGCATACCTACCGGACTTTGAATAATCATTATATCGTTTTGTGTGGAGTCGATATATACCTGTTTAAATGCGGGATTGGCGTCACATTCATAGGTCGGAACAAAGATACTTCCCATTTGTACGCCCACCGCTCCCAGTTCCATAAAACGGCGGATGTCTTCTCCTGTCGTAATTCCTCCGGCGGCTATCACAGGAATTATTTTACTGTTTTTATATTGCGATACTGTGGCTACAACATCCGGGATCAACCGCTCCAGTGAATAATTACTGTCATCTATCTGTTCTTTCTTAAATCCCAGATGACCGCCTGCCTTAGGTCCTTCTACGACAATCAAGTCAGGAAGATAATTGTAGTTGGTTTGCCATTTTTCACAAATCAATCTGGCTGCACGGGCAGACGATACGATAGGCGCTAAAAGGGTTTTGCTGCCGGGAGTAAGGTACGACGGCAGATCAAGCGGAAGTCCGGCTCCGGCAAATATTATATCCACTTTTTCCGATATCGCCGTACGAACCATATCTTTAAAATTAGAAAGAGCGACCATAATGTTCAATCCTATCACTCCCTGAGATTTCTCCCTTGCTCTGCGCATTTCCTCTTTAAGTCCCCAGATGCAGTTCCGGAGATAATCGCCGGGAGTTT
>JAISWE010000168.1 GCA_031271175.1 Bacteroidales bacterium
GGATACGCTCATTTCCGGTACGGCAACGCCTTTCCACAGTTGAAATTCGTCTCCGGAAGAAAGATAAGCTTCCGGAAAAACCGTCATCGCTGAGGTCTCGGTATCGCTTTGATCTAAGGTAGCGCCTTTAATCGTAAAAATAATGTCTTTCAGCCCATTGAACAGGAACGACCTGTTTACGCTCAGCGAAAGGAGGTAATGGTCAAAATCCTCAAAATAGCTCTCTACCGTTGCGGCTATTGGCGTTTGTACGGGCGTTCCGTTCGGATCCGTCGGGACAATATGGGGTGAAGTAATCATCCAGCTGAGCCGGACTCCGAAATCTTCGATACCGTCACATCCGAAACGCACACGGCTGCCTTCATGGATGATAATGGTCGCTGTTTTGCCCATGTCCCTCCTCACGGGTGCAATCAGCAACAGTTCCCCGCGAGTGCCTAAACCGTTTTTCCCCAGTATCTCCACCCGGCCCTCAAAGGCTATTTTTTGCCCGGTATCCCTGAAACGAAAGGCGCAGGAAGCGTCAATGTACGACCTGTCCGCCTGCTCGTCGTATGTGATTTTGCGGACGATAAGTTCGTAATCGCCTTTCTTTATCCCCACGGGAAGCGTCATCTCACCGTCCCCGAACAGGTCGGAGAGCGACTCGATGTACCGTCCCGCTTCCTGTACGGCTTTCATGACGGTAAATGCCGCTTCTATTTTTTCGCTGCCTTCCGCCTGCAACTGTTCAATCCTGCTCAGGTCAACGGGTGCCGAGATATCCGCATGTACCTGCGCACCGCATTGCAGATGAATGAAAATCAAAAAAATGATAAAACCTGACTTGTTCATGAGTACGATTTTAAAATGTGGTATCTACAATTTTGTATTCTTTCTTTTCCCTCAACCATTCTCTTGCTTTTGGGAGGGCTTGCCGGTAGTCGCCCGCAATGTCGCCTGAAACGTCCACGGCAACCGGAAAATCTGCAATGACCGGCGCCAGCAGTGGTATGATCAAGTACGCGCAGCTGATTTTTTCCGAAACGTCGGGATTTTGGGAATCGCACAACAGGGTGTCGTCCAGCAGCAACGCTACGCAATAGTCTATGGCTTCCTTCTGTCGCGTATATACCAGGTCGGGAAGGACATACGCCGTTACGTCGCTGTCAACGGGCAGTTTCCTTACCCTGTTTACGCAGTACGTCGTCCGGAGGGCGTCGCCCATGCGCGAAAGCGCCAGCGAAACGTACCACCTGTGCCGCTCCGGTAAACCGGCGTTGAACAGCAACCTGTTCAGTTCATCCTTCCCCGTACCAACATATCCGGCAAGCAGTACAAGCTCCCTGTAATGGGGCATTCCGCTACGGCTCAGCTTCCCGTTGATGACGCTCCTGCATTCGTCGTCAAAATCCGTTACGGAAAATTCCTGCAAATACCGCAGTATCTGCCCTGTGACGCCGCCATCCGCATCATCGCATCCTGTCAGCAAATTTTTGACGGCAACGGTTCTTTCTACAGACGTACCGCCCTGCACCCCCTTCCGGTAAGTCAGGTGAAACGCTTTTTGCCGGATGGAAACCAGCGTATCGGCATAATACGGAACCAATTGCCGCATCAGTTCTCCCGAAGGCATGGCGAGCAACTGTTGCTCCCGGACATGGTCAACCTGCGCTGTCCGGCGCATCACATCAAAATACGCCGTCACCTCCTCCGCAGTAACAGTAGCAGATGGCGCCATGCACAGCATCCATATCCAAGCAACGCCCAAGCTTTTCATGATCATGCGGTTAAAAATAAATTGGTATCCGTTCGTAATGATGTACATGCGAAAATGATTTAAAATGGTTACTTGTTTTCATGTTTTTCTTTAATCGCTATTTCAAAAAGTTTAGGCCATTTTTTTCCGGTGACATAAATTTTTCCGGTAAGTTTGTCGTAGGCAATTCCGTTGAGTACATCCGTATCGCTTTTTATATCTCCGGCATTCAGCAGCCCTTTCATGTCGATGACGCCTGTTACGACGCCTGTTTTGGGGTCGATGCGGAGAATTTCATCCTGCCGGTACACATTGGCCCACAATTCCCCGTTGATGTATTCCAGTTCGTTCAGCAAAGGTATCGTCCCGGTATGGTTGCAGACTTCCAGGCGACGCACTTCCGTGAAGTACTCTCTGTCCATGAAGTACAGGCGAGCCGTTCCGTCGGTCATCAACAGATGTTCTCCGTCGAAGGTAAGGCCCCATCCTTCTTTCATGGCGTAGGTTGATTTATGCAGCAGGTTGAAATCGTTTTTCCGGTAGGTGAAAACCGTTTGATTTTGCCATGTAATCTGTACGAGGCGGTCGTCCACCAGCGCTAATCCTTCGCCAAACATCTCATGGGGAAGGTTGAGCGACTGTATCGTTTCCCCGGTAGCGGGAAGCACTTTGCGCAAGGTAGATTCGCCCGTCAGTCCGGTGCTTTCGTAAAAGAAGCCTCCGTCATACAGCAGTCCCTGCGTGTAAGCGCCCACGTCGTGAGGATAAACGGCAACGACACGACAGGTATAGCGTTTGGGGGGCTGAGGAGCCAGCAAAAGCACCGTTGTCGATACGATATCTCTGTCGCCGCCGGCATAGTGCGCCACCACTTCAATGCGGTGTGTGCCTGTCGTCAATCCGGCGGTGTGCCATTCCGTTATTTCCGGAAGGGAGGTGGATGTCAGCAGTTTGCCATCTACAAACCATTGCAGGGAATCGATATGCAAGTCTTCGCTGGCGGCCTTTGCGGAAAGCGTCAAGGATTTGCCCAGGGCGGCGCGTGCGTTGTTGGCGGGCGATACGATGCTCACCTGTGCTTTGCGGCGCGACGGCTTGTCGCCGGCAACCGCGTTCCCTTTGGAAGGACGTCCGTTGTTGCACGACCACGAAGTAGCGGCAAACACGAAAAAGGAAAATATCAAAACAATTTTTTTCACGGAATCGAATGATAGGGCTGTTGTTGATGTGTCGTTTTCAGTCCGGAAAAACGCAAAAACGTGTCTTTCCGGATATTTTTCAATTGGTTTTATATTCGTATCGAACATTTGCCAATTCATGATTGGCATGGACGATTTTTTTCTCAAGGCCTGTTTTATAGGCAATGATGCGTTCGGCCAGTTCCGTATCGGACACGGCGAGGATTTGGGCGGCAAGGATGCCTGCATTCAGTGCGCCGTCAAGTCCTACCGTAGCCACAGGTATTCCCGGCGGCATTTGCAGGATCGACAGGATGGAATCCCATCCGTCGATGGAGATGGAGGCTTTGACGGGCACGCCTATCACCGGCAGCGGCGTCCATGCGGCAATCACCCCGGGAAGGTGCGCTGCGCCGCCTGCGCCGGCAATGATCACTTTAATGCCCCGCGACATTGCGCTTCGTGTATATTCCATTACCTGCGCAGGCGTCCGGTGCGCCGACAATGCCTGTATTTCAAAAGGTACCCGGAACCCGTTCAGCGCTTCGGCGGCCTTTTCCATGACCGACAAGTCGGACGTACTGCCCATGATAATACTTACTTTTGCTTCCATATCGATTTTTCTTGTAATTTTTTCACAAAGTTAGGATTTCCTTTTGAAAAAACGAAAAATAAATGGAGGTGTTTTCCAAAGTATGCTGATTTAGACAAATCCGAAATGGATATAAAAGAAAGCAAGAGGTGGTCGCCGATAAATTCTCGTCCGCAGTCCTACATAATTTTGCTTTTTTGACGTTCGCTTGCCGGTTCTTTTTACATTTGCACTTCGGCAATTGGGGCAGTAAAGGGTAATTTGTATTCCCATACACAAAATAACATTCTTATCCCTTAATCCCAAATCTTTATAAGAGCATACTTTTTATATCACCACCATATTTTATATATCCAACATATATGGTTTTTCAAAAAAATTTGTACCTTTACCCACGTCATTTGTGGCCATTGCTGCCCCAATGACGACAAAAAAGCGTCCTTTGAAGGCATTACCAAGGCATTATCCTTATGGTATGATTGCAAAGTGAAGGTAAAATACGGATAATGAGTTAAGGAGGCTCATTTCCTTCTCTCCGCAGACAGGTATGCCACCGGGCGACGCCTGAAAAAACAAGATGAAAAAGCAAAAAGGCCATCCGGATGATGTGAGTTAACACCAATGAATAAAATTTTAATGCATCTTTTTTGGGACAGGTGTTGTTTATATGAAAAAAAGAAGTACCTTTGCGCTCCGATTTTTTCAGTTAAATACGGAAGCAATTCCGGGGTGGGGAATCGGCAGGCATGACGAAATCCACCTTAGTGTTCATTAAATTACAAGTAAACAATGCCGGGAATTATAGGAAAAAAGATAGGGATGACCTCTATTTTTACGCCGGAAGGGAAAAACCTTCCGTGTACGGTTATAGAAGCGGGTCCCTGCGTAGTCACCCAGATCAAAACCGTTGAGAAAGACGGTTACAACGCATTGCAGTTGGGTTTCGGTGAAAAGAAAGAAAAAAACACTCCCAAAGCGGAGAAGAAGCATTTCGAGAAGGCCAAGACCTCTCCGAAGCGGCTGCTGGTAGAATTTCGCAAAGACACGGTCAATGTGGACGACTACCGCACTGGTCAGATCATCACCCTTGCCGACATGGCAGGCAAGATCGTGCCGAACGACTACGTGGACATCATCGGGACATCGAAAGGGAAAGGTTTTCAGGGCGTGATGAAACGCCACAATTTCGGCGGCGTGGGCGGTGCAACGCACGGCCAGCACAACCGCCTGAGAGCGCCGGGATCAATGGGCGCATCGTCGTTTCCTTCGCGTGTCTTTCCGGGACAACGAATGGCAGGCCGCAAGGGAGGCGACCGCGTGAAAATGCAAAACCTTCTGGTGCTGCAAGTGATAGCAGAAAAAAATCTTTTACTGGTGAAAGGTTCAGTTCCCGGAGCCACAGGTTCAACCTTAATCATTGAATATTAATGGAAATAGCAGTATATAATGTGGAGGGGAAAGATACCGGACGCAAGGTATCCCTGAACGACGCCGTTTTCGGCATCGAACCCAATGAACACGCCATATATTTGGACGTGAAACAATATCTGGCCAATCAGCGTCAAGGCAAGCACAAGACCAAAGAACGCTGGGAAAACGCGCACAGCACCCGCAAAATCAAACGCCAGAAAGGCACAGGCGGCGCGCGGGCAGGCAGTTTGAAATCGCCGGTATTCGTAGGCGGAGGTACTATTTTCGGCCCCCAGCCGAGAGATTACTCGTTCAAACTGAATAAGAAAACCAAGCAGTTAGCGCGTCTCTCCGCCCTGAGCTACAAGGCGAAAACAGACGGTATCGTAGTAGTGGAAGACTTCCAATTCGAAATACCCAAAACGAAAGAGTTCACACAAGTACAGAAAAACTTGAACGTGAACGGCAAAAAATCCCTTTTCGTACTGCCGGAAAACAACGACAACATTTATCTGTCGGCGCGTAACTTGCAGAAAACAAAAGTGGTGACCCTTTCGGGACTGAACACGTACAACATCGTGGACGCGTCCGTACTGGTATTCTCCGAAAGTTCCATTCGCCTCCTGCAACAAAATTCCAATATCGCTTAATACAGTCAAAGAAGATGAAAATATTATCGGAAATACTTTTAAAACCGGTGAATACGGAAAAGCTGAACCAGCAGGAAAAACTGGACCGGTACGGCTTTTATGTGCAGCGTACGGCCAACAAACTGCAAATCCGCAAGGCTGTCGAAGAAATGTACGGCGTAACGGTAGCGTCGGTGAACACCATCCGGTATGCGGGCAAAAACAAGTCGCGCATCACGCGGTCGGGCATCATTACCGGCAAAAAGAACGCCTACAAGAAAGCCATCGTGACGCTCCGCAAAGGCGAAAAAATTGATTTTTACAGTAATATCTAAACGGTTATGGCATTAAAGAAATTTAAACCTACCACACCGGGACAAAGGCATAAAATCGTCACTACTTTTGACGATATTACCTGCACTACCCCCGAAAAATCATTGCTCTATCCCCTCAAAAAATCGGGAGGACGCAACAATTCCGGAAAAATGACCATGCGCTACATGGGCGGCGGTCACAAACGTCAGCTGCGCATCATCGATTTCCTGCGCGACAAAGAAAACATCCCTGCCACGGTGAAAACCATCGAGTACGACCCCAACCGTAGCGCACGCATTGCACTGGTGGCATACGCCGACGGCGAAAAACGCTACATCATCGCCCCCGTGGGATTGAAAGTGGGACAAAAAATCGAGTCGGGACACAAGGTAGCCCCCGAAATAGGCAACACCCTCTATCTGTCGGAAATTCCGCTGGGTACCATCGTACACAACATCGAACTTCGCCCTGGCGAAGGCGCTTCGATGGCACGCAGCGCAGGCACTTACGCCCAACTGCTTTCCCGCGAAGGCAAATACGCCAACCTGAAACTGCCGTCGGGCGAAGTGAGGATGATCCTGGTTACCTGCAAAGCCACCATCGGATCGGTAAGCAATCCCGATCATTCCAACGAACAATCCGGCAAGGCAGGCCGCAACCGCTGGCTCGGACGCCGCCCACGCACCAGAGGCGTCGCCATGAACCCCGTCGATCACCCAATGGGCGGCGGCGAAGGTCGCGCTTCCGGCGGACACCCGCGCTCGCGCAAAGGCATCCCTGCCAAAGGCTACAAAACGCGGAACCCCAAAAAGACTTCCGGCAAATATATTGTTGAACGTAGAAAAAAATAATCACCTATGAGCCGTTCTTTAAAAAAAGGTCCTTTCATCGATTACAAGTTGGAAAAGCGCGTTCTGAAAATGAACGAAACCAACAAGAAAACCGTCATCAAAACATGGTCGCGCCGTTCCATGATTTCACCCGATTTCGTGGGACACACCATCGCCGTACACAACGGGAACAAATTTATCCCTGTGTACGTCACCGAAAACATGATAGGACACCGGTTGGGAGAATTTTCACCAACACGGGTATTCAGAGGACACGCCGGCAACAAGAAATAACGCTGGCAAGGCGGTTATCTTCGAGAGCGTCGCCATTCAAATTGAAAGTTCCTGAAATAATTTAATGATAATGCAAACAATAGGAATTGCCAACGACCATGCCGGATATGAAATGAAATGCCGTTTAACTGCCTGTCTTCAGGACAAAGGCTATGCCGTCAATAATTACGGTACGGACAGCACCACGGCGGTGGATTATCCCGATTACGCTCATCCGCTGGCTTTTGCAGTGGAACAGGGCATTTGCGATGCAGGAATTTCCATTTGCGGTTCCGGTAACGGAATTAACATGACCGTCAACAAACATGCCGGAATAAGAGGCGCCTTGTGCTGGTCGCCGGAAATAAGCCGTCTGGCAAGAGCGCACAACAACGCTAATATCTGTTCGTTGCCCGCACGCTTCATCTCTTTGGAAACCGCCATCGCCATTGTCGATGCCTTTTTATCCACACCATTTGAAAACGGACGGCATCAACTCCGGATTGACAAAATAACGATTCAACCGGCATAGCACCGGATACACCGACTGGTTTTTTTACTGCTTCCCGATATTTTTTCATAAATTATGTTAAAAAATATTTTTTTAATGAATTTATTACCATCTTTGCATCGGCATAAACTGTTCATATTTTTTGACGGCAAGCCAGAGATAATAATTTTATAAATCGTTCAAAATCAACCATAATTTAGAACAAAATGAAAAATAAAGTATCAAGAAGATCTTTTATCGGAACGTCGGCAACAGCTGCCGCCGCTTTTACAGTTATTCCCAGCCATGCGTTGGGAAACGTATTGGGGCATAAAGCCCCCAGTGATAAACTGAACATTGCCGCCGTCGGTATCGGAGGCATGGGCAACGCCAACATTAAAAACGTAAAAGCTACGGAGAATATCGTAGCTTTATGCGATGTTGACTGGAAGTACGCCGCCAAAGTGTTTGAAGAGAATCCGGGCGCTAAAAAGTACTGGGACTGGCGCAAGATGTACGACGAAATGGGTAAATCCATCGACGCCGTTATCGTGGCCACCGCCGACCATACCCATGCTATCATTGCCGCTACGGGCATAACAATGGGTAAGCATGTTTACGTGCAGAAACCGTTGACACATTCGGTGTATGAATCCCGACTGCTTACCAAACTGGCAGAGAAGTACAAAGTGGCTACCCAGATGGGTAATCAGGGTTCGTCCCACCCCGGCGTCCGTCAGGTATGCGACTGGATCAGCGACGGCGTGATAGGCGATGTAAAAAGAGTAGATTGCGCTACAGACCGTCCCATCTGGCCACAGGGATTGAATGCTCCCAAACAGGGAATGTGGGTGCCCGACACGTTGAACTGGGATTTGTTTACCGGTCCGGGCAAACTCCGTCCTTTCCATGAGATTTATCACCCGTGGAACTGGCGCGGATGGTGGGAGTACGGCACAGGCGCGCTCGGCGATATGGCTTGCCATGTAATGCATCCCATTTTCAAAGGTTTGAAGTTAGGTTATCCTACGAAAGTACAGGGAAGCAGCACGCTACTGCTTACCGACTGCGCTCCCACCGCGCAAAGCGTACGACTGCTCTTCCCTGCCCGCCCCGAACACAATACTAAGAAAGTAAAATATCCCGAAGTAGAAGTAAATTGGACGGACGGTGGTATTACCCCTGTTCTGCCGGCCAACTTCCCCAAAGATAAAAGGCTGGATACCGGAGGCCCTGTTATTTTCTACGGAACCAAAGACACCTTGATTTGTAGCTGTTATGGCGCAAATCCGTGGTTGCTATCCGGGAAAAAACCTGTGGCGCCGAAAACGCAACGCGAGGTTACCCTCAGTCACGAAATGGACTGGGTACGCGCCTGCAAAGAAAACGCAGAAAACCGCGTAAAACCCGCTTCCGACTTCAGCGAAGCCGGCCCGTTCAATGAAATGGTGGTAATGGGCGTACTGGCGGTAAGACTGCAAGGCCTGCACAAAGAATTGGAATGGGATGGACCGAACATGCGGTTCACCAACATCTCGGATACCGAAAAACTGAGATTCGTTGTATCCGACAATTTCCATGTAGTGGACGGCGATCCGAAGTTCGACAAGAGCTATACCGATGAAATGTCCGCTCAGGCCTTTGCCCAGGAACTGATCAAACATACCTACCGCAATGGTTGGTCATTACCTGCAATGCCTTGATTTTTCATAATTAATTGAAATCCGCACGTGTTGATACGTGCGGATTAAATTAATTAAAAAAACACATTTATAAACAGTATTAAAACAAATAAAAAAACCATGAAAACAAATGTTAGTTTAATCATTGCTGCCCTATTTTTTACGGCAGCCGTTTCTTCCTGTGGCGGCGGAGCATCCAAACCTGTTCAGAAAGAATATGTAATCACTACAACAGAAGTTACAGTACCATCCAAAGACAGTGTGCCGGAATACACCATCGTTGATAAAACGCAGGTGGAGCTGGCCTGTTTCCTTCAGGATAAGGAGGGTTATTATGAACTTTTCGACGGAAAAACCTTCTACGGATGGAGAGGTTATCTCCGTGACGATGTACCCAAAAGATGGATCATTGAAGACGGCGCTATCAAATTCAGCGGAAGCGGAGGCGGAGAAGCGCAGGAAAAAGACGGTGGCGACTTGATTTTTGCCCGCAAGTTCAAAAATTTCGAATTGTCTATCGACTGGAAAGTCTCCAAAGGAGCTAATTCCGGAATCCTTTATCTCGCACAGGAAATCAAAGGACAACCGATTTACATCTCCGCTCCGGAAAGTCAGGTGTTGGACAATGCCAACCACCCCGACGCCAAGTTAGGAGTGGACGGCAACCGCCAATCCTCTTCCCTGTATGACATGATATCCGCTAATCCTCAAAATGCCAATCCGTTCGGAGAGTGGAACAATACCACCATCACGGTATTCAAGGGAACGGTTATTCACGCCCAAAACGGTAAAACCGTCCTGGAATACCATCTGTGGACGCCGCAATGGACAGAAATGTTGCAGGCCAGCAAATTCAGCAAAGCAAAATGGCCGTTGGCTTTCGAATTGTTAAACAATTGCGGAGGCGCTGACCGAGAAGGTTACTTCGGTTTGCAGGATCACGGCGATGATGTATGGTATAAAAACATCAAGATTAAAATATTGGATTAATCGCAACCAAAGTATTTGTTCGTTTACATACCCAAAAGCTGCTTTTCTGCGCAAAAGCAGCTTTTTTGGGTTATGTCTGTACCTCATCAGAACACGTATGCCATTCCCAAGCCACCCCTGTGTGCATTGATTTGAAAATGTGATTTTTGTGGGAGGCCGGCAAGTGTTCTTGCGTATGCCCGCAAAGCTTTCCCTTTCTTCACCGTTCCGATCACCAACAGCGGTACGCCTGTTACGATACACACCATACTTGCTATGCCACATCGCTCCGATACAAAAAGCCGGCGCTTCAAGCGGTATCGTACATGCCGACACATCCTGAGCGACACATACGGATGGGAATGTCCCAAAGTACCACAAGCATCCGGCCAAAAAGATACGCTTCATTTGCCTGATGCTTTCATTTGTTTATGCCGTGTAGGTCGTTGAAACGGTATCGCCGCCTTTTCCCGTCCAGTTGGTATGGAAAAATTCCCCACGCGGTTTGTCGAGCCGTTCGTAGGTGTGCGCTCCGAAATAGTCTCGTTGGGCTTGCAGGAGGTTGGCCGGCAGCCGTTCTGCACGGTAACCGTCGTAGTAGCACAGTGCGGAGACAAGTGCAGGCACGGGTATTCCGTTCAACAGCGCCTGTGCGGTCACATTGCGCCATCCTTCCTGCGCCTCTTTCAGCTTTTCGGAGAAATAGGGATCAAGCAGGATATTGGGGATATTCGGGTTTTGATCAAAGGCTTCTTTGATTTTGCCGAGGAACACCGACCGGATGATGCATCCGCCGCGCCACATCAGGGCGATAGCGCCGTAATTCAGATTCCATTTGTTTTCTTCGGAGACCGAGCGCATCAAGGCATATCCCTGGGCGTAGGAAACTACTTTAGCAGCGAATAATGCCTTGCGCAGGTCTTCGATCAGGGCTTTTTTATCGCCTTTGAAAGTCGGTCGGGGGCCTTGCAGGATTTTCGATGCCGCTACCCGTTCGTCTTTTTGTGCGGACAGGCAACGCGCGAATACGGCCTCTCCTATCAATGTCAGAGGGATACCCTGATCCAAAGCGGCTACGGCTGTCCATTTGCCGGTACCCTTTTGTCCGGCGGTGTCGAGGATTTTATCCACCATCGGTTGGCCGTCCGTATCCTTGTATGCCAAAATATCGCGGGTAATTTCAATCAGGTAGCTATCCAGATCGCCCCTGTTCCATTCGGCAAATACTTCATTCATTTCGCCGGCGCTCATGCCCAGCAGGTCTTTCATCACCTGATAGGCTTCGCAGATGAGTTGCATGTCGCCATATTCGATACCATTGTGTACCATTTTTACGAAATGACCTGCACCTTCGAGGCCAACCCAGTCGCAACAAGGCGTTCCGTCTTCTACTTTTGCGGCAATAGCCTGAAAAACAGGCTTTACATACGTCCATGCGGCAAGCGATCCGCCCGGCATGATGGAGGGGCCGTTCAACGCTCCTTCCTCGCCGCCGGAAACGCCTGTGCCGATGTAGAGCAATCCCTTGCTTTCCACATACCTTGTGCGGCGCGTAGTGTCGGGGAAATGCGTATTGCCACCGTCAATAATGATGTCGCCCGGTTCCAAGTACGGCAACAGCAGTTCGATAAAATCGTCTATTGCCTTGCCGGCTTTCACCATCAGCATTATCTTGCGGGGGCGTTTCAATGAAGCTACAAGCTCTTCCACGCTATGCGAAGCGACAATGCTTTTTCCTTTGCCACGTCCATTAATAAAATGATCTACTTTTTCTACCGTGCGATTGTACACAGTAACCGAGAAACCCTTGCTTGCCATGTTCAGTACAAGATTTTCACCCATTACCGCCAGACCTACCAGTCCGATATCTGTTCCTTCTTTCATGTGATAAATATATTTATTATAGTGAGATTAAATTGGTTCAAAATTGTCGATATGAAATCCTAATGTTTGCAACTGTATCTTTGTTTCCGGAGAGACATTTTCAACTTGTATGGTATAGGCTTCAAATTCTCTGCGAACGGGATAGTTTCCACGCTGTTTTTCAAATGTTTCCGGTGAAAAACGTAGCCGGCAGTCATCTTCCGAAACAGGGTAACTGTGAAGGATGGCTTCACAAATACACTGTTGTTGGGTTTTTCCGGTTCCGTCGATTTTGAAACAAAGCGGTTGAAGCGGCGGCGGAAGATTGTCGGGTCGCCAGTTTTCCAGCGGAAGACGGAAGAACCGGCTCAGCGCCTGTATGCTCATGGCCGTTCCGTTGGCCTTGCCGTCGGCGGAATAGCCTGCGATGTGCGGAGTGGCGATTTCCAGCAGCGGAAGCAGTTCCAGGTCGATATCGGGTTCGTTTTCCCACACATCCAACACGGCAGCACCCAGTATTTTTGCCTTTAAGGCGTTTTTCAGTGCGCAATTTTTCACTGTTTCTCCGCGCGAGCTATTGACAAGTACGGCGTTAGGCCTCATTTTGCACAGCATTGTTTCGTCGAAAAGGTGGAAAGTCTTGTCTTCGCCTGTGCGGTTGAGAGGTACGTGAAGACTGATGACATCGCTCTGCCTGACGACTTTTTCCAATGTGACGAAAGCGTCGGCGCCTTCTTTTCGCGCACGCGGCGGATCGTTCAGCAATACGTTCATTCCCAGCTCGCGTCCCAGCTGCGCCACTTGTCCGCCAACATTGCCGACCCCCACCACGCCCAGCGTCATGTCGGCAAAACAAAATCCGCGATGTTCCGCTATTGTTGCCAGCACGGCAGCCATATACTGCCTCACCGACCCGGCGTTGCATCCGGGCGCATTAGTCCATGCAATATGGTTGTCGTCGCACCATTTGGTGTCAATATGGTCGAAACCGATAGTGGCAGTAGCGATAAATTTCACGGAAGTATTCCGTAACGAAGCTTCGTCGCATTTTGTACGGGTACGAATAATCCATGCGTCGGCTTCACTTCCGACTCCGTGTGCACACACGGGACCCGGCAAATAAAAAACATCGGCATAAGGCTCCACTACTCCTTTGATATAAGGAATTTTATCATCTATCACTATTTTCATCTTTCACTGCTTTACGATCAGACCTGCTGGCCGGCAAATTCGCATCATACCTGTTAGTCCGTATTGACAAACCGCTTTTTCCAAACAAATCATATCGGTATATTCGCCGCAAATATACGCGAAAATTTCATAGTTTACAAGCGTGTAAAAAAAACAATCCATTTGTGGATTTATCCGTTTTTTCGCAGAATGCATCCTTCGCAACGGTCTGTTTTCTGGTTTTCACATAGAAACGATTCATCCTGCACGCAGGTGATACCCCTTTTTTTCATCTCTTTATTGTTGGCGATATGGATTTCCGGAAACTTTCCTTTCATCCATACACTGATTCCCAATGCCAGAAAGACAATAGACAGCAACAAAACAACGATAACAAACATTATGAGCATCATCATTTACGGATTGACAATTTTTTCCAGTTTCAGCGCGCGGTTAAGGATAATGTTTTTCCGGTTGTAGAATGCCACCAGAAAGGAATCTTTGTAACCGTAGTTTTTCACTTCGCGCAACGCTTTCTCGGCTTCGGCATTGCTAAGGAACAGGCCTGCATAATACTTGACGATGCCCGACGGCAGTTTGTCGCCGGAAATGGGGCTTAATCCCTTGAAAGCATTAACGGGAACAGGTTTACTGTAAGCTCCCAACTGTATTTTATACACTACTCCGTCCGGCAAGGGCGGGTTGATGGGAATCGGATGGCCGGCAGAATAGGGACATGCGGGCAAGATTTTAAATTCCGACACCGGTTGGGGCTTTTCCGCAACAACGTTCTCCGACTCAAGATGGTCGGTGTGAGTGTAAACAGCGTGAACAGCAGTATCGGCAACAGGCTTGTAACCGACCGTTTTTTGATGTTCGGCAACATATTTATTGGCTCTGGCAAACCATTCATCTGCCTCCTTCAACAATAAGGCAAGCAGTGCTTGGTCATCCCTGATGGCCTTCTTCAGCTCCTGTTTGGTTTGTGCCGATTCCAGAGAGAGACTGTCCGTATTGGCATCAATGAGCTGTTGCAACGAATCGGCCTGCATTTGGAAAACAAGCGCATTCTTCACTGTTTCAGTATATTCTGGAAT
The DNA here is from genome assembly GCA_031271175.1 of Bacteroidales bacterium. Lineage (GTDB taxonomy): Bacteria > Bacteroidota > Bacteroidia > Bacteroidales > UBA4181 > JAIRLS01. The sequence continues at coordinate 14,237 of JAISWE010000168.1, forward strand.
ATCGAAATAGGCCGGCAACCCGCTCTGTTGAGCAAGGACAGCCGCAGGAAACAAAGTCGCAAAAAATATTTTAAACAAGTAATGCATCGAAGCGAAGCGTTATCATCAATTCTTGATTCGTGCTGCGACTTCGGATGCCTTAACATAGATGTCCTCCAACAGGCTTTTACTGACGGGCGGCGCGACGCTGACGAAAAAGTCGGACATGTCGCCGATCATCCGGTTGTTATTTTCATAGTAGAAACAAGTCATATCGTTGGAATGGCCATTGATAAAAAAAGAAAGTGTAAATTTTACAGACATAGGCTAAAAACAAATAACAAATTGGAAATGTTATTAAAACGGGACAATTAATATAATTATTGCTTTGTCTGGAAATATTTTTTTACTTTTGTAAAGATTGAATCCATTCAATTTCGGAACAGATGAAAGGCAAGCAGTTGAGTTATATCTTTTTTGTGTGTTGGTCGGTGACCGCATTCTCGCAAACGGCGTTGAAACAAAACCTTGATCGTTTGCTGGCCGACAGTTTTTATCAGTCGGCCACGGCAGGAATTTTGGTCTATGACCTTACATCCGGATGCGAGCTATACGGCCATAATGAACACCGCCTGTGCAGAGCGGCTTCGAATATGAAACTGCTAACAGCTGCGACAGCGTTACATTCTCTGACGGAGGCCTATGATTTTTGCACATGCCTGTCGTACACCGGACAGATAGACAACAATGGCTGCCTGACCGGCGATTTGTACCTGACCGGCGGCTTTGACCCGGAATTTTCGACGGCAGACCTCGACAGCATGATGCGAATGCTGAAAAATGCCGGTATCCGGCAGTGCAAAGGCAGGGTTTATGCTGATGTGTCGATGGCGGATATCCGGCAATGGGGCAATGGGTGGGCATGGGACGACGACATGGAGGCTTTCCAACCATATTTGACTCCCCTTCCGTTGAACAAGGGCATTGTAAAACTGGAAGTCGCTCCGTCCTCTCCGACACATCCTCCCGTTATTCGCCCCGAAGAAAACCACTCCTTTGTCAGAATCGAAAACTTGGCGCATACTGTGGAAAAAACGACCGAACCTTCCGAGAAAACGCTGCATTTCCATCGTACTTGCGACGAAAACGGCAACCGGATTGAAGTTACGGGAAGTATTTCCGCTAAGGCAAGTCCTTACAAGGCGGAAATCAGCCTGCTGAATCCGACGGGATGCGTACTGAATGCTGTTATCGACAAACTGAAAGAGCAGTTTCCGGAAAGCAGCGTTGCCGAAGGAGGCAGCATGTCTGCTCCCGCCAATGCAATACCTGTGGGAGCAATCCGACATTCGCTGACCGAAGTCGTCCGCCAAATGAACAAAGAAAGCGACAATCTGAATGCCGAAATGTTGTTGCTGGCTCTTGCAGGGCAATTCGGTCTTCCGGCCACTACCGAAAAAGGCATCGAATGTCTGAAAAATTTCATTCGACAGGCAACAGGACTGGATCCGGAAAATTACAGGATTGTGGACGGTTCGGGGTTATCACATGCCAACTGTCTGACGCCGGAACTGTTGGTAGCTGTGTTGAAATCCGTTTACGAAACGGCAAACTTCTCGACCTTTAAATCATCGCTCCCCCAGTCCGGAATAGACGGAACCTTGAAACACAGGATGAAAGGAACAGCGGCCTATCAAAAAATATTCGCCAAAACAGGGACATTGACGGGAATCAGCAATCTCTCCGGATACCTCGAAGCCTCTAACGGACACCTGCTGGCTTTTTCCATCATGGTACAAAACTTTACCATCAAATCAAAAGAAGTCAATGCCCGCTACATCGACAAGATTTGCGAACAAATCGCAATTGATGTATCAAAATGAACGGCGGAACGCTTTTCCCGCATACATGCGCGGCTTTGACTGTCTGTTCAGGCATGGATGATCTCTTTTCCGGCGGTCAGCAGGCAGTCGGAATTGCCGGTTCGCCGAGCAACAGGTTCAGTTTTTCCTAAAACCTATATACCTTTTCCCTAAAACCTATATACCTTTTACCTAAAACCTATATACCTTTTACCTAAAACCTATATACCTTTCTCTCAAAGGGGCATACCTTTTCCCCAAAGGGACTCC